>NZ_JBBMEP010000016.1:0-71469 GCF_040096475.1 Faecalibacterium faecis
AATGCCGGGCGGTCTGCGGACCGCCCGGCATTGCATTTTCACAGATGGAGCTTGGACGGCAAGGGGCGGATGCCGCGCCTGCTTCCTATGGAAGTGGCGGCGCAGCGGGGGAAGAGCTAGCCCTCTCAGCCTCGCTTCGCTCGGCAGCTCTCCCAAAGGGAGAGCCCTTGGCATGGCGGCAAGGTTTCCAGTTTCGCCAGAGCCTCTCCCTTTGGGAGAGGTGTCACCGCAGGTGACGGAGAGGGTTCCCTCTCGTGAAAAAGTAGATCGGGAAAATCCGCAGATTTTCCCGATCTACAAATTATAGAATATTCTTTCCGCTATTCATGCGCAAAGCAAAGCGGAGCGCATTCAAAATGGTCTGGCGTTACACACCGGAAGCGCCGTAGTTTGCCAGCACACGGGCCGAGGGGTCGTTGACGTTGCAGTTCGGCCATGCCTTGTTGGGCATCCAGAAGCCCACGATGGTGCGGCTCTGGTCGTGGTAGTACTTCTCAAAAATTTCGCGGTAGAACAGGCTTTCCTTGGTGAACGGCATGCAGTGGGCCGAATAGTTTGCCCGGCGCAGCTGGAACTCTTCATCGGTGTAAAGGCTCTCGGCATACTCCTTGATATCATCCACCATGCTGTGGCCCACAGCGTCCGAGAAGGCGGCCTTCTCGCGCCACAGGATCTCCGGCGGCAGCCAGTCGCCCTCAAAGGCCTTGCGCAGCAGGTACTTGCCCTTGCCGTAGCTGTTCAGCTTCTTTTCCGGGTCGATGGCCATGACGTAACGCACAAAATCCAGATCACCAAAGGGCACGCGGGCCTCGATGCTGTTGGAGGAAATGCAGCGGTCGGCGCGCAGCACATCGTACATGTACAGCTCACGGATGCGCTTCTGGCTCTCCTGCTGGAAGGCATCGGCGGTGGGGGCGTAGTCGGTGTACTTGTAGCCGAACAGCTCATCGGAAATCTCGCCGGTCAGCAGCACCCGGACATCGGTCTGCTCGTGGATGGCCTTGCACAGCAGGTACATGCCCATGCTGGCGCGGATGGTGGTGATGTCCCAAGTGCCCAGCAGGCGGATGACCTCTTCCAGACTGTTGATGACCATATCCCGGTTGATGATGATCTCGTGGTGCTCGCTGCCCAGATATTCTGCGGTCTGGCGCGCATATTTCAGATCAATGGCATCGGTGTCCATGCCAATGGCAAAGGTGCGGATGGGCTTGCCAAGCTTCTTGGCGGCAATGGAGCACACCAGCGAGGAATCCAGACCGCCGGAGAGCAGGAAGCCCACAGGGGCATCTGCGTCCAGACGCTTCTCTACGCCTGCGATCAGCTTTTCGCGGATGTTCCGCAGCACGGTGTCCATGTCGTCCTGCATGGGGGCGGGCACATCGGCAATGTCCTCATAGCGGACGAAGCGGCCATCGCAGTAGTAGCTGCCAATGGGGAAGGGCCGGATGTCGTCGCACCAGCCAATGAGGTTCTGCATCTCGGAGGCGAATGCGATCTGGTGGCTGGACTTGGAGTAGCCGTAGAACAGCGGACGGATGCCGATAGGGTCGCGGGCGGCGATGAGCCGGTCCTTGCGGGAATCGTACATGATAAGCGCGAACTCGGAGTCCATGTGGCGGAACATATCCAGACCGTACTCATAGTACAGCGGCAGCAGGATCTCGCAGTCGCAGTCGGACTGGAACTTGTAGCCGCGGCGCTTGAGGATCTCTTTCTCAAAGCGGAAGCCGTACAGCTCGCCGTTGCACACCACACAGTCGGCACCGCGGTAGAACGGCTGCATGCCTTCCGGCGTCAGGCCCATGATGGCAAGGCGGCCAAAGCCCATCAGACCAAAAGGCCCTTCCACCACACGCTGGTCGTCCGGGCCGCGCATGACCGTGCGCAGCAGGTATTCCTTGAATTTGGCGGCACTCAGATCGTGCCCGGTATAGCCCATAACACAACACATATTTCTTACCCCTCTTTTTAAATAAAAAATACGGCAGCTCATTCATCCCAATCGCTAGGACGAATATGCTGCCGTATCCGTGGTGCCACCTAAATTACCGGCATAAAACCATGCCAGTCACTTTTGTGCGCTCTCCCCGTTGAAAGCACTGCCGCGATAACGAGCGGCGCACGTCGGCCCCTACTGCTGCACAAACAGGTTCAGGGTGAAGCTTGCGGGTGTTCGTTCGGGTTTCGCTCTCTGCGCGGCTTCCACCTACCCGCACTCTCTGAAAGAGGACATTGAAACCTTACTTTTCCCGGTCAACGCTTTTTCTTGCATGCATTGTATCACGGCTTTTTGTCCGTGTCAACACAGCAGGCGCATTTTTGTGCGGTTTGACCATCAGAGTCGGACTGTTCCTCTTTTTGGGCGCAGTGGCGGCACAAACCATACAGAACGCTGCCCTCGCACTGCAGGGTAAAGCCATGCTCTGCCATCAGGTGGGCGCGCACCTCGTCCATGAAGTGGCAGTCCAGATGATAGATGCGCCCGCACTGCACGCATTTGAGGTGCAGATGCTCCCGGCAGTGGCGGCCCTCGTCCACGTACTGGAACACAGCTTTTTCGCCCTTGTCGGCAACATATTTCATGATGCGCTGCTCCCCGGCCAGCTTGTCCAGATAGCGGTACACCGTGGTGGGGTTGGGGCTTGCGCCCTGCTCTTCCAGATGCTCCAGAATGTTGGAAGCACTCACCGCGTGCTGCCGGTTGTTGATGAGATAATCTAAAATCAGTTGACGGGTCTTGGTATTGTAGCCGTCGCTTCGTGCCATAAGAGAGATCCACACCCTTTTCAATATTTTTTACATTGTAGCATATTTTTGCATTGGATGCAAAAGAACCGGGCCAAAAGAAGCGGCATTGGCTACAAGCACAAAAAAACTTGTTAATTTTGGCAAAAATGAGACATAAAAATTAGATAAAACATAAAACGCGCTAAAGTTCACAAAAAAGTATTGTAATAATTGCCCTATTATGAAATAATAGAACTGGAATACTACTTGGATTGCAGCAAGAATACAAGATGCTTTGAAGTTAGAAAGCATGCGCCCCAGAGTATTATAGGAGAAGAACCTTTTTCTTTGCAAGGGAAAAGGGAATAGGAGTTGTGCAGAACATGAAAGAAATGGAGTCGCAGACCAAAACGAGCCTGAAGCTGCAGGCATACCAGTACCTTAAGACCAAGATCCTGAACTGCGAGTACCGGCCCAACGAGTTTTTGAACGAGCAGAAGCTTTGTGCCGAGATGGGCAACATCAGCCGCACCCCCATGCGGGATGCTCTTGGCCGCTTGGAGCAGGAAGGCCTGATCACCATTCTGCCCAAGAAGGGCCTGATGGTTTCCGGCATCACCGAGGAGGACGTGCACAGCATGTTCGAGATGCGCCTGCTGGTGGAGCCTTACGCCCTGCGTACTTATGGCAGCGGCATCCCGCGGGAACAGCTGGAGACATTTGCCGAGTTGATGCATCACCCGGACAGCATCACCGACTTCTGCGAGTCGGACGATGAGTTCCACGAACTGCTCATGAGCACTTTGCCCAACAAGTACCTGCGTTCGGCGTATGACCGCATCACCGGTCTGAACACCCGCTTCCGCATCATGACCGGCAAGGTGAGCATGATCAATCAGGAGCAGACCTGTGACGAACATCTGGAAATTCTGGATGCCGCTCTGGCCGACAACTGGGACAGTGCTGCAGATTCCCTGCAGCGCCATCTGGAGCTGGCCCGCGATAAGGCGGAAAGTGTGATCAAGGTCATCCGGCTGTGGTAAGAACTGCATAAAAAAGACCGTTGCACGAAAAACGTGTGACGGTCTTTTTGTTATGAGACTCCCCCAGCCGCCTGCGGCGACAGCCCCCTCAGAGATGGGGCCTTAAAGCCTCCCTCTTTGAGGGAGGTGGCATCGCGCAGCGATGACGGAAGGAGTTACAGTGCGTCCAGCTCCTTTTGCAGTTGTGCCAGAGAATCGCGGATGGGCAGCTTCTGCGGGCAGACGGCTTCGCACTTACCACAGCGCACACAGTGCAGGGCCTTTTCGCTGTCCGGGAAGCAGGTGGTCCACTGGGCTTTGATGGCATCCTTCTGGCCGAACATGCCCAGCTTGTTCCAGATGCTGAAATTGTCCGGGATGTCCACCCCCATGGGGCAGGGCATACAGTACCGGCAGCCGGTGCAGCCAATCTTGATGCGGCGGTGCAACTCGTTGGCAACGCTTTCCACAGCGGCATTCTCGGCGGGGGAAAGCGGTTCAAAATGGCCAAAGGTGGCAAGGTTGTCGGTCAGCTGATCCTCAGCACTCATGCCGGAGAGGATCACATGCACGTTTTTGTGGCTGCCCACCCAGCGCAGCGCCCAGGAGGCATCGGTGGCATCCGGACGCAGGGCGTGCAGCGGTGCGGCGGCGTCTGCAGGCAGGGATGCCAGCGTGCCGCCCTTGATGGGCTCCATGATGATAAGCGGTACGCCACATTCTTCGGTCAGCTGATAGCCCCGGTCACCGCTGATCTCCTCGGCACGGTCGTCCCGGTCCAGATAATTGTATTGCAGCTGGCAGAAATCCCACGGCTGGTCGCGTAGAATATACTCAAATCCGGCAGAGTTGTCATGGCAGGAAAACCCAAAGTTCCGGATGCGTCCTGCGGCCTTCTGCTGCCACAGCCAGTCCACAAGGCCCATGGCTTTTGCCTTTTCGTACCGGGCCTTGTGCAGGGAGTGCAGCAGGTAGAAGTCGATGTAGTCCACGCCCAGCCGCTGCAGTTGCTCTTCAAAAATGCGCGTGGCATCGTCCAGGCTTTTGCAGCTCCACAGCGGCATTTTGGTGGCAAGATAAAAGCTGCTGCGGTCCCATTTGGCGATCACGCGGCCCACAAACGGCTCACTCTGGCCGTTGTGATAGGGATAGGCAGTATCGAAGTAGTTGACACCGGCGGCCTTAGCGGTGTTCAGCAAAGCTTCGGCGCGCGCTTCGTCAATGGTGCCGTCGGCTTTGGTGGGAAAACGCATACAGCCGTAACCCAAAAGGGAAGTGCGGATGTTGTTTTTGTTCCAGTTGCGGTGTTCCATAAACTCTCTTTTTGCGGCAGAGGAGACAAAGGCTCTGCCGTTCCTCCTGTTGAGGATAGTATAACATAGTTTTTGAGTGCAGAAAAGATACGACGATGACGATTTAGAATGCCCTCCGCTTCGCTCTGGGCATAAACAGCGGAAATCATATTTGCAGCTCCGAAACGACTGCGGTCGTTTCGGAGCTGCTTTTTCACCATAGAGTCGTAGCGTCAAATGCATTTTCCTACCGCACAGATGCCACTTGCCTTTACCGCCTCTCCTGTCATCAAACAAAAAAAGATGCCCGCACCTTTCGGTACGGGCACCTCATTGTTCAAGAATGAACGACTCTCAGAAGAGGTTCAATTACTTGACCTCGACCTTAGCGCCAGCCTCGGTCAGCTTCTTCTGGATGTCCTCAGCCTCAGCCTTGGAGACCTTCTCCTTGACAGCCTTGGGAGCGCCATCGACGATAGCCTTAGCTTCCTTCAGGCCCAGACCGGTGATCTCCTTCACCAGCTTGATGACCTGCATCTTGGTAGCGCCAGCCTCAGCCAGGATGACGTCGAACTCGGTCTTCTCTTCCTCAGCGGCAGCAGCAGCGCCAGCAGCAGCGGGAGCAGCAGCAGCAACAGCGGAAACACCGAACTCTTCGCAGTAAGCGTCGATCAGTTCCTTCAGCTCCAGAACGGACAGCTCCTTAACGGAGTCGATGATGGCAGTAATCTTCTCAGAAGCCATAGTAGTAACCCTCCAATATCAATGGTTTTGTTTGTTAGTTTCTTGTTTTGTTTAAGCAGCGGTCACGCGGCCATCAGGCAGCGGGCTCCTCCTGCTTGTCGGCATAAGCCTGCATTGCAACGGCCAGACCAGACAGAGTGCTGGTGAGGGCGCCTGCGAACATGGACAGCATGCCTTCGCGGTTGGGCAGCTTTGCGATTGCGTTGGTCTCGGCAGCGTCCATGACCTTGCCTTCCATGAAGCCAGCCTTCACGACGAACTTCTTGGACTTATCGCCATCCTGATACTTGCACAGGATGCGGGCAGCGGACATGGGATCCGCTTCGTGAGCAAAAGCGATAGCGGTATCGCCCTTGAACTGCTCAGCCAGGCCCTCCAGAGAGGTACCCTTGACAGCCAGACGCAGCATGGTGTTCTTCACGACCATGTAATCGACGCCTGCCTCACGCAGCTCCTTACGGAGCTTGGTGTCGTTCTCGACGTTAATGCCGCCGTAAGCGACGACGCAGCCGGAAACCGCACTCTCAAACTTTGCCTTCAGATCAGCGACATAAGCCTGCTTTTCAGAAAGAATCTTTGCACTGGGCATTCGGTTTCACCTCGTTTCAAAAACTTGTATCGAAAACCGGAGCAAGTATGAAAAAAGCCTCTTTCCCGCACTTGGTCGAGAAAGAGGCATAAAACAACTTTACGCACGTTTCTCGGCAGGCGGCATAGCCTTACACTGGACTCCAGTACCTGCTGTCTCAAAAACAGCATGATTATTTTACCGCAAACGTGCGGAGTTGTCAAGTCTTTTTTGAAATTTTCTGACAAAATTTTTCTGCCGCCCATACGAACGGCAGAAAAACGATCAGAACTTCAAATCAGACACCGTACTTCAGGGTGTTCAGACGGATGCCAGGGCCCATGGTGGTGGCGATGGTAGCGCTCTTGAAGTAGGTACCCTTTGCTGCAGCGGGCTTTGCCTTGGCAATAGCCTCCATCACAGTGTCCAGGTTGGCGTACAGCTTCTCTGCACCGAAAGAAGCCTTGCCCACGGGCACATGGATGATGTTCTGCTTGTCCAGACGGTACTCGATCTTACCAGCCTTGGCCTCGGAAACAGCCTTGCCCAGGTCGGGAGCAACGGTGCCGGCCTTGGGGTTCGGCATCAGGCCGCGGGGGCCCAGGACCTTACCGAGACGGCCAACGCGGCCCATCATATCGGGAGTGGTCACGACAACGTCGAAATCCATGAAGCCGCCGGCGATCTTTGCGATCAGCTCGTCATCACCGACGATATCAGCGCCAGCAGCCTCAGCAGCGGCAGCTGCGGGACCCTTGGCGATTGCGCAGACGCGGACGGTCTTGCCGGTGCCGTTGGGCAGAACGACAGCGCCGCGGACCTGCTGGTCAGCGTGACGGCCGTCAACGCCCAGACGGACGTGCAGCTCAACGGTCTCGTCGAACTTGGCAGAAGCGGTCTTGCAAGCCAGCTCCAGAGCCTCGTTCACATCATATGCCTTAGTAGAATCGACCAGCTTTGCAGCGTCGACATAGTGCTTGCCATGTTTCATTGTATATCCTCCTGTGTGGTCATGCGGGCAGTTTTATGCCCTCCCACTGTTTATGTCTCAGCCCTCGACGGTGACACCCATGGAACGGCAGGTGCCGCGAACCATGCTGCATGCAGCTTCCAGAGAAGCAGCGTTCAGGTCGGGCATCTTGGTCTTGGCGATCTCTTCCACCTGAGCGGCGGTCAGAGAAGCGACCTTTTCCTTGTTGGGCTTGCCGGAAGCGGTGTTGATGCCAGCTGCCTTCTTGATCAGAACGGCTGCCGGAGGAGTCTTGGTGATGAAGCTGAAGGAGCGGTCAGCATACACAGTGATGACGACGGGGATCACATAACCCATCTGGTTCTTGGTACGCTCGTTGAACTCCTTGGTGAATGCCATGATGTTGACACCCTTCTGACCCAGAGCAGGGCCAACAGGGGGAGCCGGAGTTGCCTTGCCGGCCTCGATCTGCAGCTTAATGTAGCCAGTAACTTTCTGTGCCATAATAAATGCACCTCCAAAAATCTGTGGTGAGTTGCGGCACGGTGTCTCCGTGCCTCCCACGAGCATGTGCACAGTGCACACGCTCTATAAGAACCGCACTGCGGTCTTACCTTGGTAAACGATTTGTGCCGGTTGGTTACGGCAGCTCGACCTGACCGATCTCCACCTCTGCGGGGGTCTCGCGGCCGAACATGTTGACCTTGAGCTTCACTTTGAAGTTCTCGGTATCGATCTCCTCCACAAGGCCCATAAAGCCTTCCAGAGGACCGGCGGTGATCTGCACGGTGTCGCCGACGTTGAAGTCGACTGCCAGAGGTGCAGCCTTTTCCACGCCCATCTTCTCTACTTCTTCAGCAGAGAGGGGAACGGGCTTGGATGCGGGGCCGACGAAGCCGGTGCAGCCGCGCGTATTGCGCACCACGTACCAGGTATCGTCGTTCATCACCATTTTGACCAGAACGTAGCCGGGGAAGAGCTTGTGCTCCACCATCTTCTGCTTGCCGTTCTTGTCAATTTCGGGAACCATCTCGACGGGAACCTTGATATCGCAGATCAGATCCTGCAGATGACGGTTCTCCACCATGGTCTGCAGGTCGTTCGCGACCTTGTTCTCATAGCCGGAATAGGTATGCACTACATACCAAAGTGCCTCATTGGATTGTTCTTCCATTTTGGTCTGCCCTCCGTTTCAAGATGATTCTCAGGCGCCGATGATCAGGCCCAGGATGCCGCCGAAGATGGCATCCAGCAGGATCATCACGACCGCTGCGATGGCGACGGTCACGAGCACGACGATGGTGTTGGTCTTAACGTCCTCTTTGGACGGCCACACCACCTTCTTCAGCTCGCTCTTGGTGTCGCGGAAGAACTTGGCACACTTGCCAAAGAAGTTCTTCACAGCGGCCTTTGCTCTGGCCACAAAGCCCGGCTTGTTCTCGGTTTTGTCTGCCATGATGCGTCCGCCTTTCTTACTTGGTTTCGCGATGAACGGTGTGCTTCTTGCAGAAACGGCAATACTTCTTCATCTCGAGACGATCGGGGTTGTTCTTCTTGTTCTTCGTGGTGTTGTAGTTGCGCTGCTTGCACTCGGTGCAGGCCAGAGTGATTTTAACGGTCATTTGTTGACACCTCCATTATAACGGTTGTTTTGAACCTCCCTCGGGTTGCGGGTGGTACCTGTAAAACAGGCGCACTTAATAACCCCGCAAAAGAGGTGATATCATTGTACCACGCACTTTTCCATCCGTCAAGCGGAAATCTTCGATTTTTGGAAAGTTTTTTTGAAAAATATCTCTTTTACCCACCGGCAGCTTTTTGGCATTCTGCTTGCATCGCGCGCATAGATATTGTATAATAAGCCAGAACGGCATTTTTACCGGTTATATCCCGCCCAGGTCTTGGGCTTTGTAAATAGGAGAGAGTTATCATGCAGTCTGAAAAAATGTGCGTTGTGCTGCTGTTCGGCGGTATGTCCAGCGAGCACGAGGTCAGCCGCGTTTCTGTGGGCAACTTCGTCAACAACATTGATCGTGAAAAATATGAGGTGCTCACTGTGGGCATCACCAAGGAGGGCCGCTGGCTGTACACCGAGGCCACGGCCGCCCAGATGGCCGATGGCAGCTGGGAAGAGCTGGCAGGCAACATGGCCTGCGTCATCAGTCCGGACCGCGCCGACCACGGCATGATCCTGTTCACCCCGGAAGGCCATGTGGAAAAAGTGCATGTGGATGTGGTCATCCCGGTGCTCCATGGCCTGTGGGGCGAGGATGGCACGGTGCAGGGCCTGCTGGAGCTGGCCGGCATCCCCTACGTGGGCTGCGGCGTGCTGGCAAGCGCGGTGTGCATGGACAAAGCCGTGGCCAATGCTCTGTTCGAGGCCAACGGTGTGCCCCACACCAGATGGCTGGCTGCCGACCGCTGGGAGATCGAGTCCGATCTGGAAGGCGTGTGCGAGGGTGTGGAAAAGAAGCTGGGCTGGCCCGTGTTCGTCAAGCCCGCAAACGCCGGTTCCAGCGTGGGCATCTCCAAGGTGTCCAGCCGTGACGAGCTGAAAAAGGCCATCGACCTTGCACTGGAAAACGACCGCAAGGTGGTGTTTGAAGCCTTTGTGGACGGACAGGAAGTGGAGTGCGCCGTGATCGGCTCCGACCCCGCCGTGGCTACCCGTCCGGGCGAGATCCTTGCCGGTGCCGAGTTCTATACCTATGACGACAAGTACAAGAACGGCGTGAGCCAGACCGTCATTCCGGCTCACCTGCCGGAAGCAAAGCTGGACGAGGTGAAGACCTACGCCGCCATGGCCTACACTGCCCTGAACTGCGAGGGCCTTGCCCGCTGCGATTTCTTTGTGGAAAAGGGTACTGGCCGGGTGCTGATCAACGAGATCAACACCTTCCCGGGCTTCACGTCCATCAGCATGTACCCCAAGCTGATGGAGCACGAGGGCCTGCCGGTGCCGCAGCTCATCGACCGGCTGATCGCGCTGGCGCTGGAAAGGAAGGAAAAGCAGCATGGATAACCGCCCGATCGGCGTATTCGACAGCGGCCTTGGCGGCCTGACCGGTGTGCGGGAGCTGCGCAAGCGCCTGCCCCACGAGGAGATCATCTATTTTGGCGATACCGGCCGCGTGCCCTATGGCAGCCGCAGCCCGGAGACCATCCTGCAGTATGCCCGTCAGGACGTGGCATTCCTGCTCTCTAAAAATGTAAAGTGCATCATGGCGGCCTGCGGCACCGTGTCCAGCACCTACCCGGCTGCAGAAGCGGCAAAGCTGCCGGTGCCCTATCTGGGCGTGGTGGATGCTGCCGCCCGGGAAGCAGCTTTTGCTACCCGCAACCGTCGCATCGGCGTGATCGGCACCGCTGCCACCATCCGCTCCCGCAGCTACGAAAAGCTGCTGCGTCAGCTGGTGCCGGGGGTGGAGATCACCGCGCAGGCCTGCCCGCTGTTCGTGCCGCTGGTGGAGGCCGGTTACGTGGACCACAGCGAGGAGAGCCGACAGCAGGTGACGAAGCTGGTGATCGCTCAGTACCTGACCGAGGTGCGTGAGGCCGGTGTGGACACCCTGATTTTGGGCTGCACCCACTACCCGCTGCTCAAGACCATGATCGGCGAGTTCATGGGCCAGAGCGTGACGCTGGTGGATCCGGCCAAGACCGCCGCCCACCATCTGGAACAGATGCTCTCCGAGCGCGGCCTGCGCGCTGCACAGGAGCACGAGGGTCAGGCGCACTTCTACGTGAGCGATGTGCCGGACAGCTTTGTGCAGACGGCAGACCTGTTCCTGGGCGAGTACAAGGGCGGCCCGGTGGATCAGATCGCCATTGATAAATATTGATAAGGACAGAAAAACGTGAGCAAACCGCTGAAGGAAGATTATATCATCCGCATCAAGAGCCGCATTGAGCAGCATGTGAAAGAGCCTGTGGAGCAGGAAGAAAAGGAAGAGTTTGTGGAGCTGATGACCCGCGGCCAGTTCGTGCAGAAGGGCGGCAGCTACTACATTACCTATAAAGAGACCGAGACCACCGGCTACGAGGGCTGCACCACCACCCTGAAAATTGCCGCCGACGGCAGCCGCGTGGCGATGCTGCGGTTTGGCAAGGGCGGCGGGGCCGGCACCCAGCTGCTGATCGAAAAAGGCAAGCGCAACCTCTGCCACTACGAGACAGGCTACGGCTCTATGACGCTGGGTGTGACCGCCGACGAGATCGAGTGCGGCCTGACCGAGAAGGGCGGCACCGCAAAGTTCGGCTACCTGCTGGATGCCAACAGCGCCGAGCTTGTGAGCCGCAACCGCCTTGAAGTGACCGTGACCCACGTAAACTGAGATATTTCCCAGACTGTGAAAGGAACCAGACCAATGACTGAATTTGAAAAGACCTACCAGAACTATAACCCCCGTCAGGCTGCGCTGGACGAGGCACGCGCTCTGCTGACTGCTGCTGCCAAGGCCGCCATGGCCGATGGTGCTCTGCCGGAAGCTGAGCTGCCCGCCTTCATCGTGGAGATCCCCGCCGATACCAAAAACGGCGATATCGCCTCCAACATCGCCATGGCCGGTGCACGCAGCTGGCGCAAGGCTCCCAAGATGATCGCGGATGCGCTGCTGGCACATCTGCCCTCCATCGAGAACAGTGTGTTTGCCAAGGTGGAAGTGGCTGGCCCCGGCTTCATCAACCTGTTTTTGGCTCCGTCCTTCTGGGCCAGTGTGGTGCTGGGTGCCTGCTCCAACAAGGAGTATGGCCGCACCGATCACGGAAAGGGCGCCAAGTACAATGTGGAATTCGTTTCCGCCAACCCCACCGGCCCCATGCACATGGGCAACGCCCGCGGCGGTGCTCTGGGCGACTGTCTGTCCGCTGTGCTGGACTGGTCCGGCTATGATGTGACCCGTGAGTTCTATATCAACGATGCCGGCAACCAGATCCAGAAGTTCGGCAAGAGCCTTGCCGTGCGCTACCTGCAGAAGTACTGCGGCGAGGAAGCCTATCCGCTGCCCGCCGAGTGCTATCAGGGCGGCGACATCAAGGTGCTGGCCGGTGAGTTTGCCGAGCTGAACGGCGACAAGTACGTTGCCGCTTGCAAGGGAATGGACGAGGAGACTCTGTTCGAGAGCGAGGCTTTTGCCGCCCTGAAGGACGCACTGGTGGCCTACGCTCTGCCCAAGAACATTGCTGCCCTCAAGCGCGATCTGGGCAAGTACCGCATCGACTACGATGTGTGGTTCCATGAGAGCACCCTGCACGAGTCCGGCGCGGTGAAGGCCGTGGTGGATAAGCTGCTGGAGCTGGGCGCATGCTATAAGGCGGAGGACGGTGCCATCATGTACCGCAGCGCCCAGTACGCTGCCAAGTACGGCACGGTGAACAAGAAAAAGACCGAGGACGGAACCGAGGAGGAAGCCAAGGACGAAGTGCTCGTCCGTGCCAACGGCATCCCCACCTACTTTGCCGCCGATATCGCCTACCACTACAATAAGCTGGCCACCCGCGGCTTTGCCAAGGCCATCGATGTCTGGGGTGCAGACCATCACGGCCATGTGGCCCGCATGAAGGGTGCCATGGATGCCATCGGCCTGAACGGCGAAGATCTGGACGTTGTGCTGATGCAGATGGTCAACCTGATGCGCGACGGCCAGCCTGTGCGGATGTCCAAGCGCACCGGCAATGCCATCACCCTGACCGACCTGCTGGAAGAGGTGCCCATCGACAGCGCACGCTTCCTGTTCAATATGCACGACGCAGGCAGCGGCATCGATTTTGACCTCGATCAGGCTGTCAAGACCGACAACGATAACCCCGTGTACTATGTGCAGTATGCCCATGCCCGCATCTGCTCCATCCTGAAAAAGATGGAGAGCGAGGGCGTGCAGTTTGCCGGTGCCGAGAAGGTGGATGCCACCCTGCTCACCGAGCCTTCCGAGATGGATCTGATCCGGATGCTGGCAGCCTTCCCGCAGGAGATCGTCATGGCGGCCGAGAAGTACG
Organism: Faecalibacterium faecis; assembly: GCF_040096475.1. Taxonomy (NCBI): domain Bacteria; kingdom Bacillati; phylum Bacillota; class Clostridia; order Eubacteriales; family Oscillospiraceae; genus Faecalibacterium; species Faecalibacterium faecis. The sequence goes on from NZ_JBBMEP010000016.1 coordinate 13,321, forward strand.
ACCCCAGCCGCATCAACCGTTTTGTCATTGATCTGGCCAGCGCCTTCCACCGCTTCTACGGCAGCTGCCGCATTCAGGGCGCAGACCCCGCTGTGCAGCAGGCACGTCTGGCCCTGTGCATCGGCGTGAAGAATGCCATCTTCAACGTGCTGACCATGTTCAAGATCAACGTGCCGGAGAAGATGTAAAAAAGGCTCCCTCATTGAGGGAGCTGTCGAGCGAATGCGAGACTGAGGGAGTTTTCTACAGGAACTCCTTCCGTCATCGCCTGCGGCAATGCCACCTCCCTCAGTGAGGGAGGCTTATGCCGTACCCGAAAGGATTCGCACGGTAATACCCAGCTCCCCTGCGGGGGAGCTTTTTTCGATAACAGCGAGGAACAACCAATGGAACCTTTGAAAATCGGCAATATCATCCTGCCCCACCGGGCGGTGTTCGGCCCGATGGCGGGCTTTACGGATGCACCCTGCCGCCGCCTGATGGCCCAGCACGGTGCGGGTTTTACTGTGAGCGAAATGGTGTCCAGCCGGGCGCTGGTGTACGGCGACCACAAGACGGTGAGCCTGCTCAAGGCCGAACCCAACGGTGCACCCTATGGCGTGCAGATCTTTGGCGAAGTGCCCGAGATCATGGGCGAAGCCACCGCCGCCATCGAACAGTACGAGTTCGACTTTGTGGATATCAACATGGGCTGCCCGGCCCCCAAAATCGTTTCCGGCGGCGCAGGCAGCAAGCTGATGCTGGACCCGGACCGCTGCGGGCGCATCGTGGAGCAGGTTGTGGCAAATACAAAACGGCCTGTCACCGTGAAAATGCGCAAGGGCTGGGATGCCGACCACATCACTGCAGTGGAGTGTGCCAAGGCCTGTGAGCAGGCCGGCGCAGCCCTCATTGCGGTGCACGCCCGTACCCGGGAGCAGATGTACACCCCCGGCATCGACCCGGAGATCATTGCCCGGGTGAAGGATGCCGTCAGAGTGCCGGTGCTGGGCAACGGCGACATCCACTCGGCAGAGGATGCGGTGGAGATGATGCAGGCCACCGGCTGTGACGGCGTGATGATCGCCCGGGGCGCGCTGGGCGACCCGTGGCTCTTTGAGCGGGTGAACGCCGCCATTGAAGGCCTGCCCGCACCCAAGGCACCCAACCTGCAGGCCCGCATGAATGCGCTGCGCCGTCAGGTGGAGGAGATGGTGGAGCAGAAGGGCGAGTTCGTCGCCATGCCGCAGGCCCGCTCTCAGACCATGCACTATATGAAGGGGCTGAAAGGTGCGGCCAATCTGCGCCGCTACTGCTGCACCCTGACCCATCTGGAAGATCTGGACGAGCTGATCGATGCTGTTTTTGAAGAGCAGCGCAAAGCGGGCATCGACCCGGACGACGTGCGCGAGGTGCCGTTTCCGTAAGGGGAATATTACTGCTGCCGGGTCAGCTCATCCAGATTCTGGGTGTAACAGGGCAGACAGTGCTCTATGAACCAGTCGGCTTCCGGGCAGTGCATGGCCTGCAGGGCCGCTTTCTGCTGGGCCAGCGCCGCGTCAAACTCGTGGTTGCCGCTGCGCTGCTCCTCCGTGCATTTGATGAGGGCGCTCAGCCGGTCGGCGGCCTTCAGCAGGCGCTTTTCCTCGGCGGTGAGCAGTTCCCCGGAGATGAACGGGGACAGCTCTTCGCTCAACTCGTCCGGCAGAAGGCCGGTCATGCAGCGCACGCTCTCGGTTTCCAACGCCTTGTAGGCATCCCGCAGGGTGGGGCTGCTGTACTTGACCGGTGTGGGCATGTCGCCGGTAATGATCTCCGGCGCGTCGTGGTACAGCGCCGCCACTGCTACCGTTTTGGGGCGGCAGGGCGTGCCGGTGTACCGCCGTGCAATCAGGCAAAGCATGTGGGCCAGCAGGGCGGTATCGCAGGTGTGCTCGCTGAGAGATTCGGCCCGGGTGGAGTGCATCAGGCTCCAGCGGGTAATGTATTTCATGCGCGCCAGCAGGGCGCTGAACGGGTACAGCATGGCAGCTTCCTCCTTTTTTCTCCAACATACCTGTCCGGCAGAGCGTTGTCAAGCCCTTTTTTCTGTGCAGTGTTCGTGCTATACTAAAATAAACCAACTTTCTGCCGCTTTGGCAGAGAAAAGAGGAAACCATGGAGCGGTCTGGTACTGCCCGGCAGCCGCAGCTGCTGGGACAAAAAAAGGATAAATTCTGGCTGACGGTGGGCCTGTGTGCCCTCACGGCGGCCCTGTTCTTTCTGCCGTTTTATATCATCGACGGCGGCTTTTTCCACTATGCAGGCGATTTCAACAGCCAGCAGATCAGCTTTTACCGCTATATGAACGGCTTTATCAAGGGCGCAGGCTACCCGGACAGTGCGTTCACCTCGGTGCACAATACCTTCTCATGGGCTACCGACCTTGGCAGCGGCGTGATGAACGCCTATTCGTTCTACCTGTACGGCTCGCCGTTCTTCTGGTTCTCGCTGCTCTTCCCGCAGGGGTGGCTGCCCTACCTCATGGTACCGCTGCTGGTGCTCAAGTTTGCCGTGGCGGGCGGCGGTGCGTACCTGTATCTGCGCCGCTACGTCAAAAATATCGACTACGCCGTGCTGGGAGCCTGTCTGTATACCTTCTCCGGCTTTACGGTATACAATGTGTTCTTCAACCACTTTGTAGATGTGGTGGCGCTGTTCCCGTATCTGCTGTGGTCGCTGGACGAGGCCCTTTACAACGACCGCCGCAGCTGGTTTGCGTTCTGGGTGGCGGTGAACCTTGTCAACAACTACTTCTTCTTCATCGGTCAGGTGGTGTTTCTGGCCATCTACTTCATCTGCAAGCTCAGCACAAGGGACTTCCGTCTCACTGCAAAAAAGTTCGGGCTGCTGGCCTTTGAAAGCCTGCTGGGCGCTGCCATGGGCAGCATCCTGCTGGTGCCTGCGGTGCTCTCCATTTTGCAGAACCCGCGCACCATCGACCTTTCCTCCGGCTGGGGCTTTCTGACCTACAGCAAGGTGCAGCAGTACCTTGCAATTCTCGTCAGCTGGATCATGCCGCCGGATTCTCCCTACCTCACATCCATCTGGTCGGAGGGCGTGATCAAGTGGACCAGCATGTCGGCCTATCTGCCGCTGTGCAGTCTGGCCGGTGCCGTGGCCTACTGGAAAGCCAAGTGCGGCGACAGTAAAAAGCGCATCGTGGGCACCTGCGCCGTGTTCGCACTGGTGCCCATCCTGAACAGTGCGTTCTACGCCCTCAATTCCAGCTACTATGCGCGCTGGTACTATATGCCGGTGCTGGTGCTGGCCGCAATGACCGTGAACGCGCTGGAAGACCACAACACCGATCTGGACAGCCCGGCCCGCGGCATCAGCTGGCTGATGATCGCCACGGTGGCCTTTGCGGTGGTGCCGGTGCAGGACAGCGACACCGGCAGCTGGTCGTTCGGCGTGCTCAAGAACCCCGGTCAGTACTGTGCGGTGCTGGGCTTTGGCCTGCTGGGCCTGCTGCTGTACCGCTATCTCTGCCAGAAGTGGCGGGGCGACAGCCGCTTTGCCCAGCGCCTGACGGCGGCAGTGCTGGCGTTTGCCTTCCTGTTCAGCGTGGTGCACATCGGCATTGGCAAGTTCGGCCAGTGGTATACCGACAGCGACCTTGTGAAGCAGGACACCAACGCCCTGCTGTTGAAAAACGACCTGCCCGAAGGCGATTACCGCGTGGATACGTACAAGATCCACGACAACATCGGTATGTGGCTGGATAAGAGCTGCCTGCAGTATTTTGGCAGCACGGCAGCCCCCAGCATCCTCAGCTTCTACCCGGCGCTGGGGGTCAAGCGGGATGTGCGCAGTGAGCCGGAGCTTTCCAATTATGCACTGCGGGGCCTTTTGAGTGTGGAGTACCTTATCACCACGCCGGAAAAGCAGACCGACTTTGAAAACGAAGCCGACGACGGCTGGGAATATGCCTTTGCAAAGGACGGCTATGCGGTCTACCGCAACACGAACTACGTGCCCATGGGCTTTGCCTATGACTATTACCTCACCCAGACCGAGTACGAGGAGACAGCCAAGGCCACCCGCGCAAACCTCCTGATGCGTGCACTGGTGCTTACCGACGAGGATGCTGCAGTCTACGGCAAGTACCTCACCCATCTGCCGGAGGGCAGACGGGAGGAGCTGTACTATGAGTCCTACGTGCAGGACTGCCGCGAGCGCCGTGCCACGGCTGCCAGTGTGTTCCAGATGAACAATTCGGGCTTCCACGCCGGGATCACGCTGGAAAAAGAGAACCTCGTGTTCTTCTCCGTGCCTTACGATGACGGCTTTACGGCCTATGTCAACGGGCAGGAGGCCGACATTGTGGAGGTGGACGAGGGATTGATGGCTGTGCTGTGCCCGGCAGGTGAAAACAGCATCGATTTTGTCTACCAGCCCGACGGCATCCGGCTGAGCCGTGCGCTGACTTTGGGCGGCATTGTGGTATGGCTGGCGTACACGGCGTACTTCGTCTGGCGCAAGCGCCGCACAAAGCGGGCCTGATGCACGGAAGAATGACTTTGTGCTGTAGAAAAAAGAAATTTTTGAAATTTCCCCTTGACTTTATGCCAATAAAGTGTATAATGCAATCAAACCGATGAGGCGGAAGAGAACCTGCACAGCGCATCTTCAGTGAGCCCGGACAGTGAAAACGGGCGAGAGCGGGGCAGAGCTTCGTGGGCCGCCGAGGGCCGGGCAAATGGGCAGCAAGCCTTAGTAGCTTTGGACGGAAGTCTCCGTTACAGGACAGGGGAGTGTTGGCTCTCCGTGAGAGGCTCTGCAGTTTGCAAAGCAGGGCAAGCAAGGTGGCACCGCAGAATCGAACTTTACCGATCCTGTCCTTGTGGATAACACACAGGGACAGGGTCGTTTTTATTTGTAAGACCCGTCCCGCAAGGGGAGCGGGTCTTTTACTTTTGCCGCCCGCTCCGGGAAAGGAGTTTACTGTTATGAAAAACGTTACCATGATCTCCCGCCGCAGCTTCCTCAAGGCCGCTATGGCTGCTTCCGCCGTTTCTGCACTGGCATTCACCGGCTGCGGCGGCTCCGCTTCCAGCACCGTGGCTGCATCTTCCACTGCTTCTTCCGCTGCCGCTTCCGCAGCAGCCGAGGGCGGCCAGACCTTCAAGGTGGGCATCGTCAACTATGTGGATCATGCTTCCCTCAACCAGATCGTGGAATCTGTGGAGAGCCGTCTGGATGAGCTGGGGGCAGAGAAGGGCGTTACCTTCGACTACGCCGACTACTACGCAAATGCACAGGCTGACCAGTCCAACCTGAACCAGATCGGTGCCGACCTCGTAGGGGACGGCGTGGATGTGATCGTGGCTGTGGCTACCCCCACCGCCGCAACCATGCTGGCCGCTGTGGAGGATACCGATATCCCCGTTGTCTACTCTGCTGTCACCGACCCCGCCGCTGCAGGCTTTGACGGCGAGGAGAACATCACCGGCACCTCCGACGCACTGAACACCGAGGCCATCATGAAGCTGATCACTGCCGTCAACCCGGACATTGACACCATCGGCCTGCTGTACGACCTGAGTCAGGATGCCTCCACGCAGGCCATTGCCGATGCCAAGGCCTTCTGCGACGCCAACGGTATCAAGTACATTGAGAAGAACGGCACCACCACCGCCGAGGTGCAGATGGCTGCCGAGGCCCTGATCGCTTCCGGCGTCAAGGCCGTGTTCACCCCCACCGACAACACCGTGATGACCGCAGAGCTGTCCATCTACGAGACCTTTACCGAGGCAGGCGTCCAGCACTACACCGGTGCTGACAGCTTTGCACTGAACGGGGCCTTTGTGGGCTACGGCGTGGATTACGTCCAGCTGGGCGAAGCCACTGCCGATATGGTGGCAGAGCTGCTGTGCGAGGGCAAGACCACTGCAGACCTGCCGTACCAGACCTTTGATAACGGTATCGTCACCATCAACACCGAGACCTGCGAAGCGCTGGGCCTTGACCTTGACACCGTGAAGGAAGCCTTCAAGCCCTACTGCACCGAGATCGTGGAAGTAACCACCGCAGAGAACTTCTCTTAAAAAAGAACCCTCTCAGTCAAAACCTGACGGTTTTGCCAGCTCCCCCGAAGGGGGAGCTTTTGGCGGCTTTAGGAAAAGTTTTCGATTCAATTGCAAAGTGTGCAGCTTTGCCAGAGGCTCTCCCTTTGGGAGAGCTGGCGCGTAAGCGCCTGAGAGGGCGAGGACGCCGCCCACAGCGCCGCGCTTTCGCAGAAAGCGGCGCTGCAAATGCCGTTTTCCGTCACGACCCTACTCGTGAAAAGGGGATTCAGAAAAGCCCGCAGGCTTTTCTGAATCCCGAATAAAAACCCAATTCCGCTGAAAATGGCCAGAGCAAAAGCGGAGGCCATTTTAAATCGTCCAATCAAAAAGAAACATAAAAGGAGCACACACATGCTGGCGAGTATCTTTTCGCTCAACGTCCTACAGACGGCGCTGGAACTGGGCTGTATCTATGCCCTGGTGGCGCTGGCACTGTTCCTGAGCTATTCCATCCTGAACATCGCAGACCTTTCCACTGACGGCTGCTTCACGCTGGGCTGCGCCGTGGCCTGTCAGGTAGCACTGACCGGCCACCCCATTCTGGCACTTGTTGCAGCCATGGCGGCAGGTGTGTGCTCCGGCTTTGTTACGGCTTTTCTGCAGACCCGCCTTGGCGTGGAGAGCATCATGGCAGGCATCATCGTCAACACCGGCCTTTACACCATCAATCTGGCCGTGATGGGCTTTTCCTCCACCATGTCGCTGGTCAAGACCGACACTGTTTTCTCGCTGGCAAAGGGCTCACTGAGCTTCCTTGGCGGCTGGTATAAGCTGGCCATCGCGCTGGCCATGATCCTGCTTGCCGGTGCGGCGATGCTGGGATTTCTGGGCACCCGGCTGGGCCTGTCCATCCGCGCCACCGGTGACAACGCTGCCATGGTGCGTGCTTCCAGTATTAACCCGGCTTTCACCATTACGGTGGGCCTGTGCATTTCCGGCGCATTGTGCGCCCTCTCCGGCGGCCTGCTGGCACAGTATCAGAAGAGCTGCGATATCAATGTGGGCACCGGCATGGTGACCATCGCACTGGCTTCCCTCATCATCGGCGAGACTCTGCTTGGTAGGCGCACCATGCTGCGCCGGATCATCGGCGTGGTGTTCGGCAGCTGCCTGTACCGTTTTATCGTGGCTGTGGCCCTGCGCTTCAATGTGCCTGCCGCCGCCATGAAGCTGGTGTCCGCCATCATCGTGGCCATCGCCATTTCGATGCCGGCCATCAAGGAAAAAATCGCCTTTGAGCAGCGCAAGCATGGGGCCTGCCGCCCCGCGTGACCACCGGCAAGGAGGGAAAGTAAGATGGAAATGCTTCAGCTGAACGATCTGCACAAGACTTTCAACCCCGGCACGGTCAATGAAAAAGTGGCCCTGAACGGTGTCAGCCTGCACATGGAAGCCGGGGACTTTGCCACCATCGTGGGCTCCAACGGCGCGGGCAAATCCACCCTGTTCAACGCCATCACCGGCGGCTTCATCGCGGATGAGGGCAGCATCCTGCTGGGCGGACAGGATATCACCTTTGCGCCGGAGCACCAGCGCAGCAAGGTCATCGGCCACCTGTTTCAGGACCCGCTCAAGGGCACGGCACCCAACATGACCATTGAGGAAAACCTTGCGCTGGCCTATCTGCGTGCCGGCACCGCGCCCCACGCCATCTTCTCCCGCATCTCCCGCAAGGACAAGGAAGTGTTCCGCGAAAAGCTGGCGCTGCTGGATATGGGCCTTGAGGACCGCATGAAGCAGCCGGTGGGACTGCTTTCCGGCGGCCAGCGGCAGGCGCTGACCCTGCTCATGGCAACGCTGGTCACCCCCAAGCTGCTGCTGCTGGACGAGCACACCGCCGCACTGGACCCCGCCACCGCCGAAAAGGTGCTGGAGCTGACCAAGAGCATCGTGGCCGAAAAGAAGATCACCTGCCTGATGGTCACCCACAATATGCATCAGGCATTGGAGCTGGGCAACCGCACCCTGATGATGGATTCCGGCCGCATCGTCTTTGACGTGAAGGGCGAGGAACGCAGCCGGATGACCGTGGACGACCTGCTTGAAAAGTTCCGCGAGAACGCAGGCAAGAATCTGGACAACGACCGCATCCTGCTGAGTAAAGTGGAAAAGTGACCCGGACAGGAAAGCACAGCCCCGACAGACCATGCAGTCTGCCGGGGCTGTATTTTTGCAGGAGCACACCGCAGGGAAAAAGCGGTTCCCCCTGAAACTGCAAATCCCCCCTGCGCAGATGCACAGAGGGGATTTTAAATATCAGAAATTACTGAACGTATTCGACCGTGTACTCGAAGCCGTACTCTTCCTGCAGCTTCTTCACCTCGGCCTCGCAGTCCTCGATGAAGGTGGGGGCGTAGACAGAAGCGCCATTGTGGGCCTTCTTGTAGTCCTCAACGATCTGCTGCAGCTTTGCCCAGCCCTCGTTGGCCTTGTTCTGGTCGATGCTGTCGGGGAAGTTGATGATGAACTCGCGGTGCTTAGGAATACGTGCTTTCATGGTAGGTTCTCCTTATAACAGTTTGGATTTTGATTGTTGATTTATACAGAAGCACAGAGAAAAACCTGTGCAACTTGCGAAAAACGGATCACAGCCCGTATACCCGGCGGGCATTTTCGGCTGTGGTGCGGAACACCTCTTCCACAGAGATGCCCCGCAGCTGGGCGATATACTCGCCCACATAGCGGATGAGGGAGCTGTCACAGCGGGTGCCGCGCACCGGCTCCGGTGCCATGTAGGGGCAGTCGGTCTCCAGCACGATGCTTTCCAGCGGCAGGGCGCTGATGGCTTTTGCCGCCCGCTTGGCACCCTTGAAGGTACACGCCCCGCCAAAACCGATGAACAGTCCCTGCTTTGCCAGCCACACCGCGTCATCGGCACTGCCGGAATAGCAGTGGACGATGCCCTTGGGCTGGTATTTTTTGAGCAGGGCGTAAGCATCGGCGTGCGCATTGCGGTCGTGCACGATGATGGGCTTGTCCAGCTCCAGCGCCAGCCGGATGTGTGCTTCAAACATGGCCAGCTGGGCGTCCTTGGGCACAGGCCAGTGGTAGTCCAGCCCGCACTCCCCTACAGCTACCACCTTGGGGTCCTCGTAATACGGGGCCAGAGCGCGCATCTCTGCGGCCCAGTCCCCGCCGTACACCGAGACCGTAGGAGCCGGGCCTTCCTCGCCGCAGTCGGCGGCGGGCAGCAGGCTTTCCGGGTGGATGCCAACAGCTGCCACCACCCACGGGTAGCGGTGCGCCAGCTCCAGCACTTTGGGTGCATCCCCGGAGTGGGTGGCCTGTTCACACACGCCCACCACGCCCTTGCCGGGCAGGCTGCCCAGTAGGAAATCGCGGTCTGCGTCAAAAGCGCGGGCACTGTAGTGCGCGTGGGTGTCAAAAATGGGGCCGGTCATTTGCCCTCCTTTTTGGCGGGGGCCTTGTTCACCAGCCAGATGCCAACACACACGAACACCAGCGCCGCCAGATACTGCCAGCGGAACAGGGGTTCGCCGTTGAGCACGGCGCTCAGCAGTACGTTGACCACCGGGTTCACGAAGCCAAAGATGGCAATGCGGCTGACCGGGTTGTTCTTCATCAGCAGGGCCCACAGCACATAGCCTGCCCCGCAGATGAAGGCCAGATACAGCATGACCGCCACCGCCAGTGCGCTCTGCACATGGAGACTGCCGCCCAGCACAGTGCCCAGCACGAACAGTGCCAGACCGCCCACGAACAGGTTGATGAAGCAGACGGCAAAGCTGTCTGCTTTTTTGGTCACAGATTTGTTCCACGGGCCGGACAGGGTAAAGATGATGGTAGCGGCCATCATGCAGAACACGCCCCAGCCGCTTCCGCTGCCGTGGTTGCCCAGCGTGCCGATGAGCACGCCCGCAAAGCCGATGACACAGCCCAGCGTTTTGGCAGGGGTCATGCGGTCGGCGTTGCCGTAGATGAAGTGGGCAAAGATCACGCCCAGAAAGCTCTGGGTGCTGTTCAGGATGCCGCCAAAGGCACCCGTGAGCATGGCAACAGCGATGTAATAGAATGCGTACTGGGTCGTGGTCTGCCACAGGCCCAGAGCACAGCACTCCGCGGCCACTTTGCCGCGGGGGAACTTGGGCAGGCGGCTCTGCAGCAGAACACTGCCCAGAAGCACCAGAAAGCTGCCCAGCATGAACCGCACACCGGCAAAGCAGAAGATGGAGGCGGTGCTGCTGGAATCAATGGCGAACAGCCGGTAGCCCAGCTTGATGAAGGGGAAGGCCGAGCCCCACAGCACATTGCAGAAGATGGCCAGCAGCACGGCGAACACCGGCGTGCCGAAGATCTTATCCAGCCATTCCGCGCGGGAAAGCGTTTTGTTTTCCTGCATGGCGGCTCAGTGGATGCGGCTGCCCACGGGGGTGTCATCGCCGTAGAAAGCGATGGAGCAGCCGCCGTCGGCGGTATCAGCAGCAAAGATCATGCCCTCGCTGACATACTTGCCCTTCATCATGGGGCGAGGTGCCAGATTGCACACAATGCCGATCTTCTTACCGATCAGGTCTTCCGGCTTGAACCACTTTGCAATGCCGGAAAGGATGCAGCGCTCCCGCTCGCCGTCAAACACGGTCAGGTGCAGCAGCTTCTTGCTTTCCTTCAGGTTCTCGCAGGCGCGCACTTCGGCCACGCGCAGTTCCACCTTGCAGAAGGTGTCAAAGTCGATCTCTTCCTCGTGGGTAAAGTCCACGGTGCTCTCCTCGGCGGGGGCGGCAGCCTTCTTCTCAGCTTCAGCCTTGGCCTTGTTGGCAGCTTCGGCAGCGGCCTTGCGCTTCTCGTCCTCTTCCTTCAGGTGGGCAATTTCCTTTGCCACATCGATGCGGGGGAACAGTGCCTCGCCCTTGTGCACAGTGTAGGTCTCCTGTGCGCCGTAGGTGGTCTTGGCCAGGTCCAGAGCAGATGCGTCCAGACCCAGCTGTTCCATCATCTTGGGTGCGGTGGTGGGCAGGTATGCGTTCAGCAGGATGCCGCACACGCGCAGTGCCTCGCACAGGTGGTACAGCACGCTCTCCAGACGGGCCTTGTTGGCCTCGTCCTTGGCCAGCGCCCAGGGAGCGGTCTCGTCGATGTACTTGTTGGCGCGCTGGATGACCGCAAAGATCTCCATCAGGGCCTGCGGGATGGTCAGGCTGTCCATGTCGGCCGTGACCTTGGCGGTCAGCTCGTTGACCATGGTCTCCAGCTCGGTGTCAATGGCTTCGGTACCGGCCACATTGTGCACGGTGCCGCCGAAGTACTTCTCGCACATGGCGACGGTGCGGCTGAGCAGGTTGCCCAAATCGTTCGCCAAATCGCTGTTGATGCGGGTGATCAGAGCTTCGTTGGTGAACATGCCATCGTTGCCGAAGGGAATCTCACGCAGCAGGAAGTAGCGGATGGCATCCACGCCGTAGCGGTCGCACAGGATCACAGGGTCCACCACATTGCCCACGGACTTGGACATCTTGCCGCCGTTCATCAGCAGCCAGCCGTGGCCGAACACCCGCTTGGGCAGAGGCAGATCCAGAGCCATCAGCATGGCGGGCCACAGAATGGTGTGGAAACGCAGGATCTCCTTGCCCACCATGTGCAGGTCGGCAGGCCAGAACTTGTCGTAGTCGTGATATTTTTCGTTACCGTAGCCCAGCGCGGAGATATAGTTGCTCAGGGCGTCCACCCACACATACATGGTGTGCTTGGGGTCGAAAGGCACCGGGATGCCCCACTTGACCGAGGTACGGGACACGCAGGTATCCTGCAGGCCCTGCTTGATGAAGGCAATCATCTCGTTTTTGCGGCTCTCAGGCTGGATGAACTGGGGGTTCTCCTCGTAGAGCTTCAGCAGGCGGTCGGCATACTTGCTGGTCTTGAAGAAGTAGGCTTCCTCGTGTGCGTCGTACACTTCGCGACCGCAGTCGGGGCACTTGCCGTCCACCAGCTGGCTGTCGGTCCAGAAGCTCTCGCAGGGCTTGCAGTAGTGGCCGATGTACTCGCCCTTGTAGATGTCGCCCTGCTCATACAGCTTGGTAAAGATCTTCTGGCAGGACTCCATGTGGTAGTCGTCGGTGGTGCGGATGAAGCGGTCGTAGCTGACGTCCAGCAGCTTCCACAGATCCTTGACGGTGGCTACGATCTTGTCCACATACTCCTTGGGGGTCACACCGGCATCGGCAGCCTTGTCCTGGATCTTCTGGCCGTGCTCATCGGTGCCGGTCAGGAACATGACGTCATAGCCCTGCATCCGCTTGAAGCGTGCCAGTGCGTCGCAGGCGACAGTGGTATAGCTGTGGCCGATGTGCAGCTTGTCGCTGGGGTAGTAGATGGGAGTGGTAATGTAGAATGTCTTGTGCTCACTCATAGGTTGATACTCTTCCTTTCCTGATTTGGCGGGGGACGAAAAAAGCCCTCATCCTGCCGGACTGAGCCGGACAAGGACGAGAGCCTAAAACTTTCGTGGTACCACCTTGCTTCGCCGCACCCTTGCGGGCGCAGCCTTTTGCCGGGCCAAAAAGCACGGCGCAGCGCGGTAACGGGCGCACCCGTCGCAGGCTCAATTTTTACCTGCGCAGCTCCGAGACCATCTTCGGCATCGCGCGGCCTGCCCGGTTCCATCCTTCGGGCTTTCTGTCAGGCGCAGACGGTGCGTACTCTTCTCTTCACAGCCAATTTACATTGTTATGTCTATAATACGCAAAAACGGTGGGTTTGTCAACATTAAATCTCGTAATCCAGACAGAACCGTGCCTTGGTGTAGGGCCGCACCTTGCTGTCGGCCACAGCCACATGGGCGGGATGGACGGAGTAGCCCTTGAGGGCCTCGGCGCTTTCAAAGGTGGTGTCCAGCATCAGGTCGGCGGTGGAAGAGGGGAGACCGTTGATGTTGACATGCACTTCCACAAGGCCCGGAATTTTGCCAGCCAGACCTTCCAGCCCTTCCTTGATGCCTGCCTTGACGGCGGCTTTTTCGGCATCGGACAGTTCATCCTTCAGCTGCCACAGGATCACATGCTTGACCATAATAAAATACCTCCTGCGTTTTTTCTCATTGTAACAGGGTGAGAAAAAATCCGCAAGAGGAAACGGTAAAGTCTTATTTTGGTGCGAACAGCAGCACCACCAGAAGCACGGCACAGAGCACCGAAACTACGATGCCCTCCAGCCGGGTCAATTTGATGTACGCTTCCGTTGGTTCGGTCTGTGTATACCGTCCACGGTCATGCAGGGCAATGGCATCTTCCGGATGCAGCGCCATAAAAATGCCGAACCCGATGCCGAAAAGTGCGGTTAAGATCGATAAGATGACTTCCATAGCAACCCCTCACTTTTTGGTTTTGTCGTCCCTGCTCAGGGCATAGCACAGATACGAGATCAGCAGGGCAGCGCACAACACGAGCGCTGCCACCATCAAAATGGAATTCAGCGGCTCGACCTTTGGCAGAAAAATGTTGACCAGATAGAGTGCACCGCAAAGGATCGAAGCAATGCCGTAAAATTTGCGGAAGTGCTTTTTTTCGTCCTCACTGCTCCATCCGGTGCCGGTGCCATTGTACAGATCCCGGATGCCGCGGTACAAAAACAGCACACCCAGCGCGGCGTTCAGCCAATCCCAGTCCGAAAGATTCAAATTCATGGTGGCCCCTTTCCGGCTGTCAATCCGCACTATGGTTCCAGCTTTCGTAAGCGACAAGATAAAGAAGGTCTCCCACAATGGCGATGCCGAAGATGATACGGTAGAGCAGCGATGTAACAGGTGTGAAGGCTAAGATCAGAAAGGCGATGCTGTTGAGCATGTAAAACACGCCGTTCTTTTTCTGCCAGAAGGCGCGGTACTCCGGGTCACGGTGATACTGGTTGAACGGCAGATTGATGAACGGGTCTTTGCCTTGAAGATCCCGAATGCCGGAGATGAACCAGATAACGGTCAGCACAAGGTTGAACAGAGTGGAAAACGAAACGAACGACTCCATGGAATACACCTCCCATCTTTTTCCACAGTATACCACAGAAAAGTGCAAAAACACAAGGACGGTATTCAACCGCGCAGCATAAAATTTGCACAAATCGGGCGTTGACTGTTGGTGAAAACAGCACAAAATAAAACCAGCCGGACGAGGCGATTGCAAGCCCTCGTCCGGCTGGATACTTACTTCTTCGGAGTCATAAGCCTCTTCTCCTTGTGGTTCCTCATTTTCGGAGTAAACGTTTCATAGGGTGACTCTCCTTAGAAACTACTGGAAACTGAGAATCTATTTCAAGGGGACGAATTTACTTAGTACATTGGATTGACCCTTCTCTTAACTGATGGAGTGCGGCACCGAGATTCGGAAGATGAATTTCATATTACCACATTCTTTCGAGTTAGATTTGCTAGGGGCAAACTACTTAGTACATTGGTAGAACTCCTTTTTTGCTATTCAAATAATGTTCTCCGTACAAAAGATACCTTCATAGGAATCATCTCCGGCGGATCTATTTGAATCGCTGGGGGTTAAGTTTATCGACAGGTTGTCGTGTAATCGCATTTCTGATGCTCAAGACTGGCTCATTTTTGTTGTGTTTTTATACGGGGGAAACATCCCGTCTGTGGTGAGCCTCTATTTTGCTTCTCAGCGAATCCCGACAGCCTGTCCCTGCTGTGCGGGTTCCATATCGACCATCGGTCTCGCTCCTTTCTGCTTCAAGTCAGCGGGATTAGCTCTCTCTTGAGCTTCTGCTGTACTTCTCTGGTTTCTGGCTTTATTATACATATTCCTGATTGATTTGTCTATTCGCAGAGTGCACAAGGATATAAATATAAAATTGTGCAGTTCTTGAAAAACAGCAGATAGAACGTGAAAAATGCCGCTTTCTGTGCGATGTGCCCGGGCGATCGGGCCCTTTGGAGAGGAACTCTGTGCCCTGCAGGGAGGGCTGCCGGGAAGGTCACAGCAAAGCTGCCCAGAAGTTCCGGGCCGTTTGTGGAGGATTTTGCGCAAAACGGGAGAAAGTGTCCACAGGGTATTATGCGTCAGATCGATTTGTGCTAAAATAGCGCCAATGAATGGTAGTCGCCGCCGCCCCGCGAGATGAAAGTTTCGCGGGGCGGCTTTTTTGCGGCAAAAATTTAGACACAAAAGAAACGGAGAATCAAAATGCCTAAAACTTTACCGGAACGTATCTTCTTTACCATTGTCATGGCTGCAATTATGGTCTATGGCATGATCGTTTACAATGTGGCGCTGAACACAGGCGGTGTCACCAATGCCACCTTTGTTATGGCTCTGCACGAGATGCCGATCATGGTTCCCATTGCCTGCGTGCTGGAATTTTTCGTGGTGGAGAAACTGGCCACCGGATTGGCGTTTATGTTCATGCGGCCCACAGATCGTCCGCAGTTCATCACCTATGCCATCTCGCTGATGATCGTGTGCATCATGTGCCCGGTGATGAGCCTGATCGCAACGGTGCTGTTTAAAGAACCCGGCTTTGGCACTTGGGTGCATACATGGGGCTGCAATATGCCCATGGCCCTGTGCTGGCAGATGCTGTACTGCGGGCCGCTTGCCCGTGCCATCTTCCGGCTGGTGTTCCGCCGCGGCGCAAAACAGGCGGACTGACAGATTTTAGATATGCAGTTATAATAAATATGTATAGGAGCGGGTGTAATACCGGACAAGACGCCTATACGAATTTTATATATCGGGCATATAAACTATGTGCAATAGGGCATTTTTGATGGAAATATTTCCCGGAATGCCCTGAAAAAGCCATTGAAACCTAAGAATTAGCTAAGAAATTTGTGGAAAAAGTACATGCGAAGAGCGTTTTGTTGGACAAGATGCACAACTTTTTTAATATATCGATGCAGTAGAATCACCTAAAATGTAGAATGTGCACAAAGCCACTTGCCAATTTTCGTCAATCGTACTATCATACACAACGAAAAAAGACGAAGTGACCCGTGCAGGAGGGAGGGTGTGACCGGACAGAGCCGAACACCTTCCTTACTTTTTTCACAAAGCTGCGCCTTTTCTTCGAGCGATAAGAAGGACGCTGCGCCGCCGGGGCGGTGCGGCGGTCTTACCCCCGGAACCCTATTCTTCAGGAAGGAGGAAAAACAATTGAATAATCTGACCAAAGCATTGATGGAAGAGCTGACCGTCGAATACGTCAAGGTCGGCCCGCTGCAGATCCCGGAATCCGTGGTCATCAGCTGGGTGATCCTGGCCATCGTCACCATCGGCTCGATCCTGCTTACCAGAAACCTGAAGGTGGACCATATCAGCAAGCGTCAGGCCGTGCTGGAAATGGCCTACCTCGCAGGCACCAATTTCTTTGAAGGTCTGCTGGGCGAAAAGGGCAGGCGCTATGTGCCTTACCTGATGACCGTGGCCATCTACATCGCCTTCAGCAACCTGATCGGTGTGTTCGGTGTCAAGCCCCCCACAAAGGATCTGGATGTGACCGCAGCGCTGGCGCTGATGAGCATCGTCCTGATCGAGGGTGCCGGCATCCGGGCACGCGGCGGCGTGGGCTTCTTCAAGAGCCTTGCCGCTCCTACCCCGGTCATGACTCCCATGAACATCCTCGAGATCGCTATTCGCCCCACCAGCCTGTGCATGCGACTGTTCGGCAATGTGCTGGGTGCATTCGTCATCATGGAGCTGATCAAGCTTGTGGTGCCCGTGTTCGTCCCGGCGGTGTTCAGCCTGTATTTTGACCTGTTCGACGGTCTGATCCAGACCTACGTGTTCGTGTTCCTGACTTCGCTGTTCATGAAAGAGACCATGGGCGGAGAAGACTGATCCATTGATATTTACTGAATTTAAAAGGAGATTATTACTATGAATGGTTTGATTGCTCTGGGCGCTGGCATTGCAGCGCTGACCGGCATTGGCGGCGGTATCGGCATCGGCATCGCAACGGGTAAGGCAACGGAGGCAATCTCCCGTCAGCCCGAGGCATCCGGCAAGATCCAGACCAACCTGCTGCTGGGCGCTGCTCTGGCAGAAGGTACTGCAATTTTCGGCTTCGTCGTTGCACTGCTGATCATCCTGTTCCTGGGTCAGTAACGGAGGCGCAGACGAATGCTGAAGTTGGATATTAACCTGCTGTGGACCGTCGTGAACGTCCTCGTCATGTATGCGGTGCTGCGCAAGTTCCTGTTCAAGCCTGTTCAGGACGTGATCGCAAAGCGCCAGCAGATGGTGGACGCAAACCTGGCCGATGCGGAGACCTCCAAGAAGGAAGCCGCAGAGACCATGAACGCCGCACAGGAAAAACTGCGCAATGTGGACAATGAGGCCGCTGCCCGCCGCGAAGCCTACGAAAAGCAGGCTGAGGTCGAAAAGCAGCAGCTGCTGGCAGATGCCCGCAAGCAGGCAGACGCCATCGTGGCAGCCGGCAAGGCAAGCGCCGAGGCCGAACGCCAGAGCAAGCTGCGGGAAGCCGATGCCCAGACCACGGCACTGGCCCGTGCGATGTGCGAGAAGCTGCTGGCCCGCAATCTGACCGCCCAGGACGACGCACGTCTGCTGGACGATCTGCTGGAGAAAGCAGGTGCAGGCAATGGCAACTGAATTCAGTCGTGAATTTTTTGCGGACAACCGCATCGTCAAGGCCGAGCTGCGCAGCGCCCGCAAGCCCCGGGAAGAGGAGCTGAACCGGATCCGCGCCGAGGTACGCAAGCTGTATGATGCCACCGAGGTCATCCTGAACGTGACGGTGGACGAGAGCCTGCTGTCCGGCTATGTCCTGCAGGTGGGCGACCGTGTGTTCGATAACTCCGGCCGTCATCAGCTGGACAAGATGATGGAGGGCAAGCCCTCGCTGGCTACCCTCAAGACCCGCATTGAGGACTACAAGCCCGCCGAGACCTCTGCCGAGGGCGGTGTGGTCATCTCCTCTGCCGACGGCATCGTGCACGTCGAAGGCATGAACCGCGCCGTGTACGGCGAGATCGTCACCTTCGACAACGGTGCCAAGGGTATGGTGGAGAGCGTGGACCCCGAACAGCTGGGCATCATGCTGTTCGACGGAGCTGAGACCGTCGGTGTGGGCACCATGGTGACCCGCAGCGGCAAGCGTGCCGGCATCCCGGTGGGCGATGCCTTCCTGGGCCGTGTCATCAGCCCGCTGGGCGAGCCCATCGATGGCAAGGGCCCCATTGAAGCTGTGGGCTACAACCCCATCGAAAAGCAGGCCCCCGGCATTCTGGAGCGTCAGAGCGTGGATACCCCGCTCCACACCGGCATCCTCGCCATCGATTCCATGTTCCCCATCGGCCGTGGCCAGCGTGAACTGATCATCGGCGACCGCCAGACCGGCAAGACCTCCATCGCCACGGATGCCATCCTGAACCAGAAAAACACTGGTGTGCTGTGCATTTATGTGGCCATCGGCCAGAAGGCTTCTTCCATTGCCCGCGTGGCAGGCGATCTGCAGAAGCACGGTGCTATGAGCTACACCACCATCGTGGCGGCTACTGCTTCGGATTCCGCTCCCCTGCAGTACATCGCACCCTATGCCGGTACCGCACTGGCCGAGTACTTCATGAGTCAGGGCAAGAGCGTGCTGATCGTTTACGACGATCTGTCCAAGCATGCAGTGGCCTACCGTGCCATTTCTCTGCTGCTGCGCCGCTCTCCGGGCCGTGAGGCTTACCCCGGCGACGTATTCTATCTGCACTCCCGTCTGCTGGAGCGCTCCTGCCGGATGCGCGACGATCTGGGCGGCGGTTCCATCACCGCACTGCCCATCGTTGAGACGCAGGCAGGCGACGTTTCGGCCTACATCCCCACCAATGTCATTTCCATCACCGATGGTCAGATCTTCCTCGAGAGCGCTCTGTTCAATGCAGGCAACCGCCCGGCCGTCAATGTGGGTCTGTCGGTGTCCCGTGTGGGCGGCGCTGCCCAGACCAAGGCCATGAAGAAGGCCAACGCCAACCTGCGTATCGAGCTGGCACAGTACAAGGATATGGAGTCCTTTGCACAGTTCAGCTCGGATCTGGACGCAGAGACCCGCCGCCAGCTGGACCACGGCAAGGCTCTGATGGAAATGCTCAAGCAGCCGCTGTATCAGCCCAAGTCCGACGCCGAGCAGGTGGTCACGCTGGTGCTGGCTTCCCACGGTGTGCTGGACGAACTGCCCACTGCCGAGCTGCGCGCCAAAACTTCCGCATTTGTGCGTCAGTTCCGCGCGGATGTGTCCGGTACGATGGATAAGATCACCGCCACCGGCAAGCTGGAACCTGAAATGGTCGATGCCATCCTGAACGCCTGGAAAGCTTATGCGGGAGGCGACAGCCATGCCGTCCAGTAAGCTGCTGAAGGAGCGCATCGAGAGCATTCAGGACACCATGAAGATCACGAACGCCATGTACCTGATCTCCTCGTCCAAGCTGCGCAAGGCACGTAAGAACTACCAGAATGTATCGCCCTACTTCAACCGTATGCGCGATACCATTTCCCGCGTGGTGCCCCACCTGCCGGAAGAGCCGGTGCATCCGTTCTTCCACGAGCGTAATATCGCAAACCCCAAGCGGGCCTACATCGTGCTGACGGCAGATAAGGGCATGGCAGGCGCTTACAACCAGAACATCATCAAGTTCCTCAAGGAAAATGCGGATGAGAACGACCGGTTCTATGTGATCGGCCAGACCGGCTACCGCGCCCTGTACCACAAGGATCCGCGGCTGGTGGAGGATTTCCACTACGGTGCCACGGAGCCTACGCTGCAGCGTGCCCGCGATATCACGATGGACGCCATCGATGATTTCAAGACCGGCAAGCTGGATGAGATCTATCTCATCTATACCCGCATCGAGAATGCACTGACCAGCGAGCCCACCATGGTGCGTCTGCTGCCGCTGGACCGCGCCCATCTGCAGCCTGCCCCCAAGGGTCTGGGCGATCCGAAGGGCGATGTGGAGATGTTCCCGTCTGCATGGACGGTGTTTGAACAGATCGCGCCCATTTATATGCACGGCATGATCTTTGGTGCCATGACCGAGAGCTTCTGCGCAGAGCAGAGCGCCCGCATGACCGCCATGGATTCCGCCACCAAGAACGCCAACGATATGATCCGGGAGCTGCAGCTGGAATACAACCGCACCCGTCAGGGCTCCATTACACAGGAGATCACCGAGATCATCGGCGGTGCGGCTGCCGTGCAGAACCGGGCGGAATAAAACGTATTTACAAATTAGTATAGAGGCAATCGTATGATACAGGGAACTATTATTCGCGTAGCCGGCCCTGTGGTGGACGTGCAGTTCACCGCAGGCAAGCTGCCTGCCCTGCAGGAAGCGCTTACCGTGACCGCCGAGGGCACCGAGCGCACGATGGAAGTGACACAGCATGTCAACGAGACCACTGTGCGCTGCATCATGCTTTCCGCCAGCGAGGGTCTGGGCAAGGGCATGACCGTGACCGCTACCGGCCACGGCCTGACCGCACCGGTGGGCGAAGCCACGCTGGGCCGCATGTTCGACCCGCTGGGCAGACCCATCGACGGCAAGGGCTCTGTGGATGATGTGCCGCATTGGCCCATCCACCGCAAGGCCCCCAGCTTTGCAGAGCAGAAGCCCGCGACCGAGATCCTGGAGACCGGCATCAAGGTCATCGACCTGCTGGCCCCCTATGCAAAGGGCGGCAAGATCGGTCTGTTCGGCGGTGCAGGCGTCGGCAAGACCGTGCTGATCCAGGAACTGATCCATAACGTGGCCACCGAGCACGGCGGCTACTCCATCTTCACCGGCGTCGGCGAGCGCTCCCGCGAGGGCTGCGACCTTTGGGGCGAGATGAACGAGTCCGGTGTTCTGAATAAGACCGCACTGGTCTTTGGTCAGATGAACGAGCCCCCAGGAGCACGTATGCGTGTTGCCGAGACCGGCCTGACCATGGCAGAGTACTTCCGTGAGGAGACCCACAAGGACGTGCTGCTGTTCATTGATAACATCTTCCGTTTCGTGCAGGCAGGCTCCGAGGTGTCCGCTCTGATGGGCCGTATGCCTTCTGCTGTGGGCTACCAGCCCACTCTGGCCAACGAGCTGGGCGCTCTGCAGGAGCGCATCACCTCCACCAAGGAAGGCTCCATCACCTCTGTGCAGGCCGTCTACGTCCCCGCCGACGACCTGACCGACCCGGCCCCCGCCACCACCTTTGCACATCTGGATGCCACTACCGTGCTGTCCCGTAAGATCGTGGAGCAGGGCATTTACCCGGCCGTGGACCCGCTGGCATCCACCTCCCGCATTCTGGAAGCGGATATCGTGGGCGAGGAGCACTATCGCGTGGCCCGCAAGGTGCAGTCCATTCTGCAGCGCTATCAGGAACTGCAGGACATCATCGCCATTCTGGGCATGGACGAGCTGGACGAGAACGACAAGCTCACCGTTGCCCGCGCCCGCAAGCTGCAGAAGTTCCTGTCCCAGCCCTTTGCTGTGGCCGAGAACTTTACCGGCCTGAAGGGCAAGTATGTGCCGCTGCAGGATACCGTGCGCGGCTTTGCCGCCATTGTGGACGGCGAGGCCGACGATCTGCCGGAGTGGGCTTTCTTCAACGTTGGTACGCTGGAAGATGCCCGCCAGAAGGCAGCGGAAAAGCTGGCTGAGGAAAAGGGCGGTGCCGTCTGATGAACAAGTTCATGCTGAACATCACTGCGTCCAGCGGTGAGTACTATCAGGGCGATTGCGAAGACCTTGTGCTGCCCATCAGCGATGGCGTGTACGGCATACAGGCTGGACACAGCCCGGTACTGGTGGCCATCCACATGGGCATCCTGCACTTTGAGGTGAACGGTGAAAGCCGGGACATCCTGGTAGGCGACGGCATTGCCGAGGTGACGCCTGCCTATGTGATGGTGCTGGTGGACAGCGCCGAGCGCCCGGAGGATATCGACAAGAACCGTGCCGAGGCTGCCCGCATCCGTGCCGAGGAGCGTTTGCAGCATCAGCAGAGCATGCATGAATATTATCAGAGCAAGATCGCGCTCGACCGTGCGATGCAGCGCCTGCAGGCCGCTGCAAAGTACCGGCGCTGAGAATGAGCCGCGTCTGCCAGGACCAGATCTGAAAAAAGAGCATCATTTGTATCCATTGAGGGTGCAAAGTGATGCTCTTTTTTGTTTCAGGCTGTTCCATGGAACGCAGCTTTCGTGTATAATAAGGTCAATGCAACCCCGCGTGTTGTGCGGGAAAGGAGGAGGTTTTCCATGATCCAATTCGGCCTGCGTCTGCATGACGCGGAAAAGCTGCCCGTTGAACAGGTGCTGCCGCTGGTGCGCCAGAAAGGCTTTACCTGCGCCCATGTGGCCCTGAGCAAATCCTTCAAGGAGCTGCCCTGCACCCCCAGCGCCCTGACCCCCGGCTATGCGCTGTATCTGCGGCATCTGTTTGAGAAAAACGGCATCGACATTGCCGTGCTGGGCAACTACCTGAACCTTGCCCACCCGGATGCGGATGCCCTGCACGCCATTCAGGAAAAATACTATGCGCACATCCGCTTTGCAAGCCTGCTGGGCTGCGGCATGGTGGGCACCGAGACCGGTGCGCCCAACGCGGAGTACAAATTCTGTCCGGAGTGCCGCAGCGACGAAGCCCTTGCTACTTTTATCCGGAACTTCAAGCCGGTGGTGCGCTGTGCCGAGCAGTACGGCGTGACCATTGCTATTGAGCCGGTGGTCAAGCACATCGTGTACGATGCCAGACGCGCCCGCACTGTGCTGGACGAGATCGGCAGCCCGAACCTGCAGATCCTGTTCGACCCCGTCAACCTGCTGAACATGGAAAATGTGGACCGCCGCGAGGAAGTGTTCGCCGAGGCCATCGAGCTTCTGGGCAAGGACATCGCCATGATCCACTTCAAGGATTTCCTGCGCAAGGATGCGGGCGGCCAGCTGGCTGCTACGGGTGCAGGGCAGGGCGGTATGGAGGACTACCGCACCATCCTGCGGTTTGCAAAGCAGGAAAAGCCCTATATCTTTGCAACGCTGGAGAATACCACCCCGGAAAACGCGGTGGAATGCCTGAACTACCTGAAAAAGCAGTACGACGAGTGCTGAACACTTTATAACAAGAAAAACATCTGCAAGCTTTGCCCGGAATGGGGCAGCTTGCAGATGTTTTTTGTATCAGATGAAGTTTATGGTTCGGCCTTTTACAAATTGCAATTAAGAAGTAGTTTCGCTGAAAATGCCCAGAACGAAAGCGGAGGACATTAAGATCATTCCAGATTCAGCTTATGTTCCATCAGCCAGCGGGTCAGCAGAAAGTATCCTGCGGCAAAGGCGATGCTGACCGCCAGCCCGAACAGGGTGGTGAACGCACTGGGCGCAGCAATAGAAACATCTACACCGCCAAGGGTGGGATCGGAAACAGCCTGCAGCATGTCGGCACTGCTGACACCGGAGCTCAGCCAGTTCTGCAGGAAGGACAGCAGGAAAAATGCCAGAATACCGGCCGGGACCATGTGCTTTTTGAACTGGTGGCCGATCATGCAAGCGGCATAGATGCACAGGATGCTGGACACCAGTGCCACCAGCCCGTTCAGCGTTTCAAAGACCAGCCAGAGCCACCCGGAGCTGCCGGTCATGCGGAAGATCTCCACCACTTTCTGCCACAGCTCCGGCAGCTGCTGCAGGGCCGCGCTGTTCAGAGACAGAGCCAGCAGCATCGCCGCAAAGGAGAAAATACCCACGATGCTGCTGCAAAGCATCCACACCACGCTGGAGATCAGCTTGGAAAGGATGAGCTGGCTTTCCGTCACCGGCAGGGTGTGCATCAGGTAGCCTTCGCGGCCCAGCAGATTGCGGGTGAAGCGGGTCACAATGGTCATCACGGACACCACTGCCACCGCAACGGCTACGATCATGTAGGCGAACAGCAGCAGAGATGCAAAGTTGTCCTTGGAAGAGCTGCGCAGGGAAAAGCCGCTCAGCACTGCCAGCGCAACAAGGGCCAGATACAGCCCGCCGTAGGTGCGGCCGGTGGCCTTGAATTCATATTTTAACAGCTGTTTCAGCATTTGAATACCTCCCGGAAATATGCATCCACGCTCATGCCCTCGGTCTCGCGCAGCTCTTCGGCATTGCGGTGGGCGAACACCCGGCCATCCTTCAAAAAGACGGCTTCGTCCAGAATTGGCTCGATATCGCCGATGAGGTGGGTGGATAGAATGACGGTCGCATCCCGGCTGTAGTTGTTCAGGATGGTGCTCAGGATGTAGTCCCGGGCGGCAGGGTCCACGCCGCCAATGGGCTCATCCAGTAGGTAGAGCTTTGCGGCGCGGCTCATGGCAAGGATCAGCTGCACCTTTTCCTTGCTGCCCTTGGAGAGGGTCTTGAGCCGTGCCTTCGGTTCCAGTTCCAGCCGGGCCAGCATTTCGTTTGCCTTAGCGGGGTCAAAATCGGCATAAAATTCGTGGAACATTTCCACCAGCTGCTCCACACGCATCCAGTCCGGCAGCCAGTCGGCGTCCGGCAGATAGGACACGATAGCTTTGGTGTCCGGCCCGGGGGTCATGCCGGCGATCCGGATGCTGCCTGCACTGGGCTGCAGCAGACCGTTCGCCAGCTTGATGAGGGTGGTCTTGCCGCTGCCGTTGGGGCCAAGCAGCCCCACGATGCGGCCAAAGCCGATGTGCAGGTCTACATTTTCCAGTGCGGTCTTATCCTTCTGGTAGCACTTGGTCAGTGCTTCACAGCTCAAAAGCTCATTCATTGCGGTCCTCCTTTGCGTCCCAGTGTTCCAAAAGCGCGGCTGCCTGTGCGGGACTGTAGCCGATGCCGCGCATCTTTTCCAGAAAATCCGACGCCAGCGTCCGGGCGGTGTCGGCGCGAAGCTGTTCGATCAATGCAGTATCCTCCGTAACATAGCGGCCTGCAGTGCGTTCGGTGTGCACCAGCCCTTCCGTCTCCAGCTGGGCAAGGGCCCGCTGCATCGTGTTTGGGTTCACCCCGGCGGCTGCGGCCAGATCACGTACCGAATCCAGATGCCCGCCCGGCGGGTAGGTGCCGGCCAGGATCCGGGCCTTCAGCCGTTCCACAAGCTGGGCATAGATCGGGCGGCTGGCATCAAACTGTTCGCCCATGGTATCATCTCCTTGTCTTGCTGTATTAAGCGCTTGATACAATAATACACGATTTGCTCTGTTTGTCAAGGGGAAAAAGAAAAAACACCATAAAACTGTGGGAAATTGAAAAAAGTGCCCATAAAACACTGCACATTGATAAAAAATTACAATAAATTCAAACAATTTCACATTGCAAAGCTTTTGACAATGTGCTATGCTGAAAAACAGAGAGCTCCGCCCGGAAAGCGGCGGAAAAGAGATTTGGAGGAAAAATAACTATGGCTGACCGCATCGTTCTGAATACCATCTCCTACCATGGCCACGGTGCCATTGAGAACATCGTTCCCGAACTGACCGCCCGCGGCTACAAGAAGGCATTCGTCTGCTCCGACCCCGACCTGATCAAGTTCGGCGTCACCAAGAAGGTCACCGATCTGCTGGATGCTGCAAACTTTGCCTATGCTGTTTACAGCGAGATCAAGCCCAACCCCACCATCGCCAACGTGCAGGACGGCGTGGCCGCTTTCAAGGCTGCTGAAGCTGACTGCATCGTGACCATCGGCGGCGGCTCCTCCATGGATACCGCAAAGGCCATCGGCATCATCATCAATAACCCCGAGTTTGCGGATGTCCGCTCTCTGGAAGGCGTTGCTCCCACCAAGAAGCACGCTGTGTTCACCATCGCTGTTCCCACCACTGCCGGCACTGCTGCTGAGGTCACCATCAACTACGTCATCACCGATGTGGAGAAAAAGCGCAAGTTCGTCTGCGTGGATACCAACGATATCCCCGAGATCGCCGTGGTCGATCCCGATATGATGTCCTCCATGCCCAAGGGCCTGACCGCCGCCACCGGCATGGACGCTCTGACCCACGCTATCGAGGGCTACATCACCAAGGGTCACTGCGTCATCTCCGATATGTTCCATCTGGAAGCCATCAAGCTCATCAGCCAGAGCCTGCGCGGCGCAGTGCAGAATACCCCGGAAGGCCGCGAGGGCATGGCTCTGGGCCAGTACATCGCCGGCATGGGCTTCTCCAATGTGGGTCTGGGCATCGTCCACTCCATGGCACACGGCCTGTCCGCTCTGTACGACACCCCGCACGGTGTGGCCTGCGCCATCCTGCTGCCGGTGGGTCTGGAGTACAACAAGAGCGTCGCTGGTGAGCGCTACCGCGCCGTGGGCAAGGCCATGGGTGTTGTGGGCATCGATGAGATGAACGATGTGGAAGCCGCTGACGCCACCATCGCCGCCGTCAAGCAGCTGAGCGCAGACGTGGGCATCCCCACAAATCTGCACGGCATCCTGAAGGAAGAGGATATCCAGTTCCTCGCCGAGTCCGCATTTGCGGATGCCTGCCGTCCCGGCAATCCCCGCGACACCAGCGTGGAGGAGATCGTGGAGCTGTATAAGAGCCAGCTGTGATTCCGCTCTGTAAATTCAAGCTGTAATTTTGAGCCCTGCTGTCCTTCGGGATGGCAGGGCCTTTTTCTAAGATGTATCTGAAAACAAAGCAACAGACTGGATCTTCGTCTTTTCAGAGATGCCCGGAGAGCCTGCCGCGTCGCAGAGTGACAAAATTTCTGCACGGCTCTTGTACACAGCGCCCAAAACGGGTACAATCAATGCAGTAAGAAAAAACTGGAAGCGAAAGGAATCTTATGACGCTGAACTTCTATACTCTGGGTGTTATTTATCTAGTATATTCCTTTTTGGGCTGGGTGGCTGAGACGGTAGTCGCGACCATCCGGGGCGGAAGGTTTGCCAACCGCGGTGCGGCGGCAGGCCCGTTCTGCTTTATCTACGGTACCACCGGCGTGCTGCTGGCCGTGAGTTTCGGCGACCTGCGCGCCGAGCCGGTCTACCTGTTCTTTGCCTGTATGATGGCGGCAACGGTGATGGAATGGATCACCGCCAAGCTGCTGGAACGCCTGCACCGCCGCAAGTGGTGGGACTATTCCGGAAAAAAATTCAATCTGAACGGCTATGTGTGCCTGCAGTATTCGCTGCTGTGGGGTGCGCTGGGCACGGCAAGTGTGCTGTGGGGCAATAATGTGTTGCTGCAGCTGTGCGCGCAGATCCCTGTCTGGCTGCTGCGCCCGGCAGTATGGGTCTCGCTGACGGTGGCGGTGCTGGACCAGATCGGTTCGGCGGTGCTGGTGCAGCAGTATGCGGCCCGGCACCCGGTGCTGGAGCAGCTCAACCAGAGACTGGGAAAGCGGTCGGATACGCTGCGCCGCAGGATCGCGCTTTACATTGAAAAACGCATCCAGTATGCTTACCCGGCTGCGGCCCGGCAGGAGCAGACTGCGCTCCGGAAGGGGGAAAAGAACTTCCTCAGCGTGTCCGACCTGCTGTGGCTGTTCGTGATCGGCGCGTTTCTGGGCGACATGGTGGAGACGGTGTTCTGCCGCGTGACCGCCGGGGTCTGGATGAGCCGCTCCAGTCTGGTCTGGGGGCCGTTCAGCGTGGTGTGGGGTCTGGCGCTGGTGCTGGCAACGGTGCTGCTGCGTCAGGAAAAGGACCGGAGCGACCGCTATCTGTTCGCCTTCGGCACCGTCATGGGCGGTGTGTACGAATACGTGTGCAGCGCCGTCACCGAGCTGCTGTTCGGCACTGTGTTCTGGGACTACAGCAAGTTCAAGTTCAATCTGGGCGGGCGCATCAACCTGCTGTACTGCTTTTTCTGGGGCATTGCGGCGGTGATATGGATGCGCTACGGCTATCCGCTGGTGCTCAGAGGCATGAAGAAGGTGCGCAGCCGCGTCCGCCCATGGATGACCGTCCTGCTGGCAGTGTTCATGGCGGTGAACATGCTCACCAGTGCGCTGGCGCTGGCCCGGTACGATGCCCGCACCAGCGGTGAAGGCCCCAAAAACAGCATCGATACGCTGCTGGATGCGCATTTTGACGATGCCCGCATGGAGCGTATTTATCCCAACGCGAAGAAAGTAGCCAAGGCCGGATGAAATTTCAACGCTCCTCTTGCACTTTGGTGCAAAAACCGGTATAATATTTTCCGGATAAAAGGGAGTAAAGGGCGCTCGTTTTGCAAAAACGGTGCGCTGTGGCGCAGCGACATCCCGGCAGAAATGCCCGCTGTGTCACCGGAAGCTTGAGACTTTTATTACACTTTCCCGTTTTTGGGCAGGATGTAATAAAGGTCTCTTTTTTATTGCTGCTCTGCCAAAAACAAAAGGAGAAAAACTATGCTCATTCCTGTTTTGCTGTTCATCGTGGGCCTGCTGTGCCTCATCAAGGGCGGTGACTGGTTCGTGGATGGTGCCACGGGCATTGCCCGCCGCTTCCATGTGCCGGAGCTGCTCATCGGTGCCACCGTGGTGTCCATCGGCACCACCCTGCCGGAGGTGATGGTCTCCACCACCTCGGCCTTTACCGGCCACGGCGAGATCGCCTACGGCAACGCCATCGGTTCGATCATCTGCAATGCATCGCTCATTGCGGCCCTCACCATTGCGGTAAAGCCGGGCAAGGTAGACCCCAAGAGCCTGCGCACGCCGGTGCTGTTCTTCTTTGTGGCAGCGGCCTTCTATGCCGGTGTGGCCTACACCACCGGCTACTTCTCCCGCCCGGTGGGCCTGATCCTTCTGGCCATGTTCGCAGCGTATATCATCTGCAACGTGATGGCCATGAAGAACGCCCCCGCCCCGGAAGAAGAGGAAGAACCGGAAGAAAATGCATCCTTTGCCAAGGAGCTGGGCCTGCTGGCCGTGGGCGCGGTGCTCATTGCCGTGGGTGCCAACCTGCTGGTGGACAACGGCACCCTGATCGCACAGGCACTGGGCGTGCCGGAGTCGGTGATCGCGCTCACCTTCGTGGCACTGGGCACCTCGCTGCCGGAGCTGGTAACGGCCATCACCTCGCTGGCAAAGGGCCACGGTGCACTTTCGCTGGGCAATGTCATTGGTGCAAACGTGTTCAATCTGGTGCTGGTGAGCGGTGTTTCCGCCACGGTGGCACCCTTTACCATCCCGCAGAACTCCCTGCTCTTCGGCCACAATGCATCGCTGGTGCTGGAGTTTCCGGTCATGTTCGCCGTAATGCTGCTGCTCACCCTGCCCGCTCTCTTCAAGGGCAAGCTGAGCCGCCCGCAGGGCATTGCGCTGCTGTGCATTTACGCGGCATTCTGTGTGGTGCAGTTCACCATCTGATAAAACAGCAAAAGGCCGACGCAGCACTGCGTCGGCCTTTTGCCGTTTTAAGGGTTACTTTTTCAAATGGGAATCCCAGCCGGAAGAGGTGATGACCTGCTGATCCGGTGTGCACCACATGGCTTCCACGCCGTCCAGACTTTCCACGATCTTCATCCCGTCCTCCAGCGGCTGGCAGAACAGGCCGGTGGTCAGGCAGTCGGCAAGGCCGGAGTCGCTGCACAGCACGGTCACGCCGTTAAAGTAGGCGGCGGGGAACAGGGTGTCCGGGTCGATCAGATGGTGGTAGCGCTTGCCGTCCACCACGTAGTAGCGCTGGTAGTCGCCGCTGGTCACAAGGGCCATATCGCTCATGTTGATGGCACCGTCCAGCATGGAATCCGAGGTGTATACATCCGAAGAGCTCCACGGGTTTTCCACGCCGCCGGTCCACTGGCTGCCGTCCGGTTTTACACCAATGGCGCGCAGGTTGCCGCCCACGCTCACCAGAGCGCTGGTCAGGCCGCGGGCCTCGGCAGCCTGACACACCATTTCCACGGCGTAGCCCTTGCCCACGCTGCCCACATCCAGCAACATTTCCGGGTCGGCCAGATAAACGGTCTTGGCATCCGCGTCGATGATCACGTTGTTGATATCACAGTGCTGGGCGGCTGCTTCCAGCTCTTCCATGGTGGGCAGCTTGTTGTCGGCATCCGTCTCGGCGGCTTCGGCAGCTTCGCGGTAATTGTGCCAGATATTCAGCACGCTGCCCATGGCAATGTTCAGCTTGCCGTTGGTGGTCTGGTACATCTGGTCGGCCAGCTCCAGCATGGAGAGGATGCGGTCGTCCACCTCCACCGGAGCGCTGCCGGCATTGTCGTTGATGGTCTTGACGTTGGTCACGCCGGGGTAATCGTTGTAGATATCATACAGCTGGTTATAGGTAATAAGGTCTGCGTGCAGGGCATCCATCTGGGTGTTGAATTCTTCCTCGCTCTCGCAGTAGGCGATCACCTGCGTTACGGTATCGAACACATCATAAAAAACGGTGGAATAGCGGGTAAGCTCTTTCTTTTTGGAGGCACAGCCTGCCAGCAGGCTCAGGCAGAGCACCCCGGCCAGCAGGGCGCTG
The DNA here is from genome assembly GCF_040096475.1 of Faecalibacterium faecis. Classification (NCBI taxonomy): domain Bacteria; kingdom Bacillati; phylum Bacillota; class Clostridia; order Eubacteriales; family Oscillospiraceae; genus Faecalibacterium; species Faecalibacterium faecis. The sequence goes on from NZ_JBBMEP010000016.1 coordinate 43,753, forward strand.
ACGAAACGTTTTGCGCGGGTCTTCATACGGTGTGGTTCTCCTTTGCGGCGGTAAAGGCGGCGTGCTCCTCCTGCAGGTGGGCCAGCAGATCGCCGAACACCCAGCTGCGGTTGGAGGAAGTCACAACGGCCTTGAGCGGAATGGTGACCTGTGCCTGCTTCATCAGATCCAGCAGGGTGTCCACATCCTTCTCCTTGAAGTTGGCCAGAACCACTGCCGGCGGGTAGGCACCCGGTTCCAGCACCAGCGTGCGGGCGGCCTTGGTCTCCACCTCGCCCAGCAGCTGTGCCACGGTCTTGCCCGCATCGGCAGGGGAGACGAGCAGCACCTTCATGCCAAAGGCAGGAGCCATGCCTTCCAGCTTGCCGCGGTCGGCGGGGGAAAGGTTCCAGCCCAGAACCAGCGGGACACCGGCGTTCTGGTTGCGTGCGATATGTGCTTTCATAAAAAAACCTCATTTCAGGGTGGATTGCAAATACACTATAGTATAACACAAATACGCAAAAAATGGAATGCCGGGGGGGCCGGTACTACCGGGAAAAGTTTCGGAGAATTTCGAGCAAAGGCAACAAAAATTAGAAGAAATTACAAGGCAAATTTCAGTGCAGGTGAAGATTGTATGCAGAAAATAGAGGTGCTATACTAAAAATGCGAGACATAAGTCTCAGAAATTTAACAGAAAGCAGAGGTTTTGAGGATGAAAAAACAGAAGATGCGGCTCATCAGTGCAGTGCTTGCGGCATGTATGATGACATCTGTACTTCCGGTCAATGCACTTGCTCTGGGGGGGGGGTACGCCTGAAAATGGCGTAACTGCGCAGGAAGATACCGCAGCCAAAACGATCCCGACTACAGGCACGACCATCACCAAAGGCGGCAATTACGAGATCCCGGAGGGGATTTATACTGGTACAATCGTGATCAATGTAACCGATACGACACAGCCGGTGAATATTGCCATTAAAGGTAAGGTTACATTCAAAAATTCTGATCCTTTTATCAATGTGGCAAATGCAGGAATCGTAAATATTGATAATGAAGCCAATTATGAAGTTGACTGTGCAACGTATGCAAAACACTTCATAAATGTAGCTTCTCCGTCAGCACAGGTGACAATTGAAAAAGGTAAATACACATCGAAAGGTCTCAATGTAGGCATGGTTCCTGCTGGTACGCTTACGGTAAATGACGCAGAAATGGAATCGAATGCTTACTGTCTGACAGTTTCAAGTTCTGGAAGGGTGATTATTAACGGGGGTAAGTATACACATTACAACCCGAATGCCAATAGAGCTGTTTTTTGGGTTTTTAATGGCGGCCACATGACGTTGAACGATGTTACAGCGACCTCCGAGGAACCTGTTATCCTTAACAGTACCGGCACGGTGGACGTCAATGGCGGCGACTTCAAAACCACCGGCACAAAAAGCTGCTTTGTCAACAACTCTGCAAACCTGACCATTAACAAGGGCATCACAACAGACGGAACCTTTGCGTCTGAGGGTGCCAGCTGCATTGACAACAACTGGGGTCAGGTACGGATCAACGGCGGCAGCTTTACTACGGACGCCGGGATTGCTGTCAAAAACCGCGGAGGTCTGCGCCTTAATGGCGGCACGGTCGAAGCGCCGAACGGCACCGCCATTGACATTTCGGGCGAAAGCGGCGATGTGCAGCTGAACGGCGGCACCATCCGCAACAGCGTCACCGGTGTCCGTGTGGCCGATGCAGGCGATTCGGAGATCGACCTGAAGGCTGTGACCTTTGAGAATAATACTGATGATGATATTAGTCTGGGAAATGACCAGCAGATCAACATCAAAAAAAGCTTTGCCGGCACGGCAAAGATCCGGGTGGATGACCCTGCGCGGGGCCGTCAGATCACAACGGACAACGAGGACTCTCCTTACCAGAACAAGCTGAAACTCTTCAGCATGAATTCTGGCTACATCATCGGCTATAAGCGCGGCGATGATGGCGTGGAATACCGCTATCTGGCAGATGCCAACGGCAACATCGTCAACGCTGTAAATGCGAAGGCAACCGCTGACCTCGGTGCCGGGGAGCAGGAGCTGGATACTGCCACCGTTGTGCCGGAAAACACCACCGTGACCGTGACGGCAAACATCCCGGAGGGCGCAGAGGGCGCAGAGTTCCTCGGCTGGAGCGCCGTGCGTGACGATGGCAAAGAGCTGGATCTGGGCGATGATCAGACCGCACACTTTGAGATGCCCGGCTGCAACGTGACCGTCGAAGCGCTGTATCAGGGTGGAAATGGTGACATCGACAACCCGAGCGGCGGCGGCAGCAGCGATGTGGTGGCCGGCATTGCGGCTGTTGCGCTGACCGGTGCAGCCGTGTGGGGCATTTACGAAACCGGAACCGGCATCTATCGCGTGCTGAATATGCCCGGCGTCCCCATGCCCTCCAACCGCGCCGGTCTGGCGACCCTGATCTGGGAAAAGGCCGGCTGCCCGGAACCGCAGACGGTGAAGAGCTTCAGCGACATCGATGACGCCGACCTTCATCTGCGGCAGGCTGCCAGCTGGATGGAAGAGCAGGGTCTGATGGACGATGTGAAGGAAAACGAGTTCCGCCCCTATCGCTATGTGACCAAGCTCCAAACCTGCCTTGTCTGGGATAAGGCCAAGGAAAAGAGCCTGATCTCCTGAAAAAGTAGATCATTCTTGTAACAACCCCGGGGTGACCGCAAGCGCCCTGGGGTTGCTTTTTTCACAGGAAAAGGGGCAGAACCGGAAGATGCCGTTTATATCCACGAACCCTCCCGTGAAAAAGCAAACAAGCCAGACCCGCAGGTCTGGCTTGTTTGCAATATCAAAAATATTCTTTCCGCTGAATATATCCAGAGCGAAGCGGAGGATCTTTCAAATCATCAGTTCAGCTTCTTGCCAAAGAACTCCACCTCTTTGCCGATGAACTGCATCAGCTCGTCGAACTGGTCGGGGGTCAGGCTCTGGGCACCATCGCACTTTGCCTTGGCGGGGTTGTTGTGCACCTCGATCATCAGGCCGTCGGCACCGGCAGCAACAGCGGCCTTTGCCAGATCCGGCACCATCCATGCGTGGCCGCAGGCGTGACTGGGGTCCACAATAACGGGCAAGTGGGTCATCTTGTGCAGCATCACCACACCGGCAAGGTCGAGGGTGTTGCGCATGCTGGTCTCAAAGGTGCGGATGCCGCGCTCGCAGAGGATGACGTTCTCGTTGCCCTCAGCCATGATGTACTCGGCGCTCATTACGAACTCTTCCAGCGTATTGGCAAGGCCGCGCTTGAGCAGCACCGGCTTCTTCTGACGGCCGACGGCCTTGAGCAGCTCAAAGTTCTGCATGTTGCGGGCACCCACCTGAATGAGGTCTACATTCTCGAACAGGGGCAGGTGCTCGGTGTTCATGATCTCGGTCACGATGGGAGCACCGGTGGCGCGGCGTGCCAGCTTGAGCAGGTCGAGACCCTCGCTGCGCATACCCTGAAAGGAGTAGGGCGAGGTGCGGGGCTTGAATGCGCCGCCGCGCAGCAGGGAAGCACCCGCAGCCTTCACGCGCTGTGCGCAGTAGGTGATCTGCTCTTCGCTCTCAATGCTGCAGGGGCCTGCAATGACCGCAAAGTTTCCGCCGCCGATCTTTACGCCGTCCACATCGATCACGCTGTCGTCCGGGTGGAACTTGCGGTTGGCCTTCTTATAAGGCTCGGTCACGCGGCGGCAGGTCTCCACCACCGGGTTTGCCAGCACCCAGCTCTCGGCCACGGCCTTGGTGTCGCCGATCAGGCCCAGAATGTGGCTCTCACTGCCCTTGGAATCGTTGATCTGCAGGCCCATATCCTGCAGTTCGTGGCAGAACTCGCGTACCTGTACCTCAGGTGCGTCCTGTTTGAGTACGATGATCATAGTGTTTTGTCTCCTTTGCCTTATCGTGTGAAACGGCGAGGGAGACCGGCTCCTTTGCCGCAGCTTGCAGTGTCAAACTTCAGGGTTCTGAAGTGTGTGACGCTATGATATCACTTCAGGAAACTGAAGTCAAGAGAATTTTGAATTTTTTTGAAGAAAGTGGTAGAATGGGGGCAGGAAAAGGAAAAGCAGGCTCGCCCTCTCAGCTTCGCTTGCGCTCAGCAGCTCCCCCAAAGGGGGAGCCCTTGGCAAAAACGGAAACTTTGCGTGGATTGCCAAAGCCTCTCACTTTGGGAGAGGTGGCATTGCGTTAGCAATGACGGAGAGGGCGAGGACGCTGACCCAATGCCATCATACTTAAGAATAGAACCAGCTAAATATAAAGGGGAATACCACAATGGGAAAAGAAGCAAAAACCAATGCCATGCGCATTCTGGAGCGCGAGAAGGTGCCCTACACCGCCCACGAGTACGCTCATGAAGAGGGCGTTGCCGTGGCAGGTGTGGATGTAGCAGGCAGCATGGGCGAAGACCCTGCATGCGTGTATAAGACGCTGGTGACGCAGGGCAATAGCAAAAACTATTTTGTGTTCGTCATTCCGGTGGCAGCAGAGCTGGATCTGAAAGCCGCTGCCCGCAGTGTGGGCGAAAAAAGCGTTGCCATGATCCATGTGGCCGATATCAACAAGGTCACCGGCTATGTGCGCGGTGGCTGCAGCCCGGTAGGCATGAAAAAGCAGTATAAGACTGTGTTCGATGAGAGCGTGCTGACGCAGGAGAAGGTCTATGTCTCCGGCGGGCGCATCGGCACGCAGGTGTGCTGTGCCCCGGCGGACCTCATCCGTGCTGCACGGGCAATTACAGCAAAAATTATTTTTTAAAAAAGTCCGTCTATTGTACAAAAAGTTAACGCATCCTATTTACATAAAATATACTTAAACTATAAGTCATACTTAAAAAGAAAAACAATGTCGAAACTGCACAAAACTTTTGAAAGTTTTTTGACGGCATGAAAACACAAGGTAGAATTTGTGGGAACACTCTTTTCAAAGATGTTTTTTTGCCGTAAACTGTATGTAGTACAGGGACGGCGGCCCGCAGAAAGGGCTTTTCCGCCGCCTGAAAACGCAAGCACAAGGAACTGCGGAGGAGAACTTCAATGATGAAGATGCTGCCGGGTCTCATGGGTCGAAACAACATTCGGGCATGTCAGGGGCATCGTGCAACTTTGTGCAAAGCGTCGGGAGAGCATACGCAGAATTAAAGGCCGTGGTACGGGTGTACCGCAGCCTTTTTTGTTTGTCGGTTGAGAAAGAGAGGTTTGGATATGGTTCGTAAAGTGGCTGTGATCATGGGTTCTGACAGCGATTGGCCGGTGGTAAAGGGCGCATGTGCCCAGCTGAAAGCGCTGGACATCCCTTTTGAGGCGCACATCCTTTCGGCACACCGCACCCCTGCCGGGGCAGCGGAGTTTGCCAAAAGCGCCCGTGCCAACGGCTTCGGCGTGATCCTGTGCGCAGCAGGCATGGCAGCACATCTGGCGGGTGCCTTTGCTGCCAACACCACCCTGCCGGTGATCGGCATTCCCATGAAGGGCGGTGCCATGGACGGCATGGATGCCCTGCTTGCCACGGTGCAGATGCCCAGCGGCATCCCGGTGGCAACGGTGGCTCTGAACGGTGCCAAGAACGCCGCATGGCTGGCTGCGGAAATTCTGGCTTTGAGCGACGACGCTCTGGCCGAAAAGCTGGCAGCAGAGCGCACCGCCATGGCCGCACAGATCGCTGCCAAAGAGGAAAAGCTGCAGGCTGAGATCGCCCAGCTGTAAAGGAGAACCAATGTCTGATTTTGCATATCCGCTGCACGAAGAATGCGGCGTTTTCGGCATTTACGACCGTGCCGGTACCGAGGATGTGGCCGCTGCGGCCTACTCGGCTCTGTATGCCCTGCAGCACCGTGGTCAGGAGAGCTGCGGCATCGCCGTGAACGATGATGGCGTGATCAACGGCCACCGCGACCTCGGCCTTGTGAACGAGGTGTTCACCCCGGCGGTGCTGGCAAGTCTGGCAAACCCCAATGCGCACATGGCTACCGGTCACGTGCGCTACGCCACGGCAGGCAGCCGCGTGCGGGCCAATGCACAACCCATGATCGTCCGGCACGGCCGCGGCACCATGGCACTGTGCCACAACGGCAACCTGACCAACGCCATCGAGCTGCGCCGCCAGCTGGAAAATGAAGGTGCCATCTTCCACGGCTCCTCCGATACCGAGGTGATTTGCTACCTGATCACCCGCAACCGCCTGCGCATGGGCAGCATCGAGACCGCCATCAGCAAGACGATGGATGTGCTGGAGGGTGCCTACAGTCTGGTGATCATGTCCGCTACCAAGCTGATCGCCGTGCGCGACCCCCGCGGCTATCGGCCCCTGTGCATCGGCACCCTGCCCGGCGGCGGCTACGTGTTTGCCAGCGAGAGTTGTGCACTGGACGCTGCCGGTGCCACCCTGCTGCGGGACGTGGAGCCCGGCGAGATCGTGGTGGCAGACGCAAAAACCGGTGAGCTGCGCAGCATCAAGGATCACTGCGGTCGGCCGGACACCCAGATGTGCGTGTTCGAGTTCATCTATTTCTCCCGCCCGGACAGCATCATCGAGGGCAGCTCGGTGCACGAGGCCCGCAAGCAGGCCGGCCGGTTCCTTGCGCAGGAGCACCCCGTGGAAGCGGACGTGGTCATCGGCGTGCCGGATTCCGGTCTGGATGCAGCGCTCGGCTACTCGCAGGAGAGCGGCATCCCCTATGGCATCGGCTTTATTAAGAATAAGTACATCGGCCGCACCTTCATTCAGGGCAGCCAGAAGCAGCGCGAGAACAGCGTGCGCATCAAGCTGAACGTCGTTTCCAGCACGGTCAAGGGCAAGCGGGTGGTGCTGGTGGATGACTCCATCGTGCGCGGCACCACATCTGCCCGCATCATCAAGCTGCTGCGGGATGCCGGTGCCACCGAGGTGCACTTTATGGTGTCGGCACCGCCGTTCAAGTACCCCTGCTACTTCGGCACTGACATCCCGGATCAGAAACTGCTGGTGGCCACCGGCCGCACGGTCGAGCAGATCAATGAAGTGATCGGGGCCGATACGCTGGGCTACCTTTCCACTGAGCATGTTGTCCAGCTTGCAAAGAACGCAAAATGCGGATTCTGCACCGCCTGCTTTACCGGCGAATATGCCGTGAAGCCGGACGAGGTGCTTTCCACCGATATTCACGAACGCCACCTGAACGACCGTCCCAAGGACGAGAAAAAGTTAGGAGAGTAAGACCATGGAAAAAAGCTATTCTGAAAGCTATGCAGCCGCCGGTGTGGATATCACCGCCGGTTATCGCTCTGTTGAACTGATGAAGCAGTATGTGGCCCGCACCATGAACGAGCACTGCATTGGCGGTCTGGGCGGCTTTGGTGGCCTGTTTGAGCTGGACTGCACCGGCTACAAGCACCCGGTGCTGATCTCCGGCACCGACGGCGTGGGCACCAAGCTGAAAATTGCCATGATCATGGACAAGCACGATACCATCGGCATCGACTGCGTGGCTATGTGCGTGAACGATGTCATCTGCGCCGGTGCAAAGCCGCTGGTGTTCCTGGATTACATCGCCTGCGGCCGCAACATTCCCGAGAAGATCGCAGAGATCGTCAAGGGTGTGGCTGAGGGCTGCGTGCAGGCCGACTGCTCTCTGGTGGGCGGCGAGACTGCCGAGCACCCGGGCATGATGCCGGAGGAGGAGTACGATCTGGCCGGCTTCACCGTGGGCGTTGTGGATAAGGAAAAGATCCTGAGCAACGAGACCATGGCAGCCGGTGATGTGATTCTTGCCCTGCCTTCCACCGGTGTGCACTCCAACGGTTTCTCGCTGGTGCGCAAGATCTTTGACATTGACGCAAACCCCGATGTGCTGCACACTGCCCCTGCAGAGCTGGGCGGCAAGACGCTGGGCGAGGCCCTGCTGGCTCCCACCAAGATCTACGTCAAGCCTGTGCTCAAGGTGCTGGAAGAGGTGGATGTGAAGGGCATTTCCCACATCACCGGCGGCGGCTTCTACGAGAACATTCCCCGCAGCCTGAAAAAGGGCTGCTGCGCACGCATCAACAAGGCAGATGTCCGCACCCCGGCTCTGTTCCAGCTGATGCAGAAGACCGGCAATATCTCCGAGCACGATATGTTCAACACCTTCAACATGGGCGTGGGCATGGTGCTCACCGTCCCCGCAGAGCAGGCCGACAAGGCGCTGGACATCCTGCACGCAAACGGTGAGCCGGAAGCTTACCGTCTGGGCGTCATTGCAGAAGGTGAGGGCGTGGAGCTGTGCTGAACATTGCAGTTTTAGTCTCCGGCGGCGGCACCAACCTGCAGGCTCTGCTGGACAGCGAAGCCCGAGGCGAGAACCCCAACGGCAGGATCACCCTTGTGGTGGCCTCCAAGCCCGGTGTCTATGCGCTGGAACGGGCCGCAAAGGCCGGTGTGGAAGGCTGCGTGGTGCGCCGCAAGGATTACGCCAGTAGTGAGGATTTTGACGCAGCTCTGCTGAAAACGTTGAAAGACCACAACATCGATCTGGTGGTGCTGGCAGGCTTTCTGTCCGTGCTGGGGCCCAGTGTCATTGAAGCGTATCCCCGCCGCATCCTGAATGTGCACCCGGCACTCATCCCGTCTTTCTGCGGGCCCGGCATGTACGGTCTGCGTCCGCATGAGGCGGCTCTGGCCCGGGGCTGCAAGGTGACCGGTGCCACCGTCCACTTCGTGAACGAAGAGTGCGACGGCGGGCCCATCCTGCTGCAGAAGGCCGTGGACATCCTGCCCGGCGACACCCCCGAGGTGCTGCAGAAGCGTGTGATGGAGCAGGCCGAGTGGAAGCTGCTGCCCAAGGCCGTGGCTATGGTGTGCAGCGGAGAAATTGAGTGAAAAGATAAACTGGCTCGCCCTCTCAGGCCGCTTCGCGTCCAGCTCTCCCAAAGGGAGAGCCCTTGGCAAAACCATGAACTTTGTGTGGACTGCCAAAGCCTCCCACTTTGGGGGAGGTGGCAGCGCGTCAGCGCTGACGGAGAGGGCGAGGTCGTTATCCGTAAAGGAGAACAACAATGGAAAAGATCAACCTGAACGAGTATCTGGCATCCAACGAGTATCCCGGCCGCGGCATTGCTGTGGCAATGGCTCCGGATGGCCGTCAGATGTTCATTGGCTACTTTATCATGGGCCGCAGCGAGAACAGCCGCAACCGCGTGTTTGACCCCGTGCCCGAGCGCGGCGGCATCTGCACCATCGCAGCGGACCCCGCAAAGCTGGAGGACCCCAGCCTCATTATTTACAATCCGGTGCTGACGCTGGGCAAGACCCATATCGTGACCAACGGCGACCAGACCGATACCATTTATGACCTGATGAGTCAAGGCAAGAGCTTTGCCGATGCCCTGCGCACCCGCACCTTTGAGCCGGACGGCCCCAACTACACCCCCCGCATCTCCGCTGTGGTGTACGCCGACGGCAGCTATCAGATGAGCATTCTCAAGTCTGCGGACGGCAATGGCGACAGCGTGCAGCGCTATTTCTTTGATTACCCGCAGCCCGTTGCAGGCGAGGGCCATTTCATCAGCACCTACAAACACAACGGAAATCCCATCCCCAGCTTTGAGGGTGAGCCGCTGCGCTTTGCCTGCCCCCGCACCATCGGCGATTTTGCACAGGGTCTGTGGAGCAGCCTGAACCCGGACAACAAGGTGAGCCTGTTTGCCCGGGTCGTTGATCTGGACTCCGGCGAGACCGGCGACATGATCTTTAACAAGTACGATGCTGTGTGCAGCGATCTGGACGACCCCGAGGAGCCGGAGCTGCTGCCTGAGGAGCTGGAACTGCTCAAAAAGCTTGACGCAGAGGAAAAACAGGACTAAAACAATAGAGAAATAAGGAGGATGCACCAATGAACGAACTGGCATTGAAGTACGGCTGCAACCCCAACCAGAAGCCCAGCCGCATTTATATGGAAGATGGCTCTGACCTGCCGGTTACTGTGCTGAACGGTAAGCCCGGCTACATCAATTTTCTGGACGCGCTCAACTCCATCCAGCTGGTCAAGGAGCTGAAAGCTGCCTGTGGTCTGCCCGCAGCAGCTTCCTTCAAGCACGTTTCCCCGGCAGGCGCAGCGCTGGGGCTGCCCCTGACCGATGTGGAACGCAAGATGTACCACATTGCCCCGGATATGGAGCTGTCGCCGCTGGCAAATGCCTACGCCCGTGCACGCGGTGCGGACCGCATGTCCTCCTTTGGCGACTGGATCGCCCTTTCGGACATCTGCGATGTGCCCACCGCAAAGCTGATCCAACACGAGGTGTCCGACGGCATCATCGCCCCGGGCTACGAGCCGGAGGCACTGGCTATCCTGTCCGGCAAGAAAAAGGGCAACTACAATGTGGTCGCCATCGACCCGGCCTACAAGCCCGCTCCCATCGAGCACAAGCAGGTGTACGGCATCACCTTTGAGCAGGGCCGCAACGAGCTGGTCATCAACGCCGACACCATGCTGAACAACTGGGTCACCGAGAACAAGGACGTGACCGAGGAGCAGAAGCGTGATCTGGTCATTGCACTCATCACCCTGAAGTATACTCAGTCCAACAGCGTGTGCTACACCTACCACGGCCAGACCATCGGCGTGGGCGCAGGCCAGCAGAGCCGCATCCACTGCACCCGTCTGGCAGGCCAGAAGGCCGACAACTGGCAGTTGCGCCACATGGATAAGGTGCTCAACCTGCCCTTCCGCGACGATGTGGCAAAGCCCAACCGCGACAACGCCATTGATGTTTACATCGGCGATACCCCGGAGGATGTCATCGGTGATGACGTCTGGGCAGAGACCTTCACCGAGCAGCCCGCGCCCCTGACCGCAGAGGAAAAGAAGGAATATCTGAGCAAAGTGACCGGCGTGTGCCTTGGCTCGGATGCCTTCTTCCCCTTCGGCGACAACATCGAGCGTGCCCGCCGCTCCGGCGTGACCGCCATCGTGCAGCCCGGCGGCTCCATCCGCGACCAGCAGGTCATTGACACCTGCAACAAGTACGGCATCGCAATGGCCTTCTGCGGCCTGCGGCTGTTCCATCACTGATAGTACGGCACGGCGGAAGCTTCCTCCTCGGACACGAATCGGGCCATTCCATCGCCCGCCCTGCGGCCTGCGGCGGCAGGGTCCCACCCCAGCGGACGGTCCTCGGAGAAACTTCCGCCGTGCCGATGCATAGAGAAGGTGCAATTATGAAGAAAAAAATTCTGGTTGTCGGCGGCGGCGGCCGTGAGCACGCCATCATCAAGGCACTAAAAAAAAGCCCTGACTGCGGCGAGATCTGGTGCGCACCCGGCAACGGCGGCATCAGCTATGACGCAAAGTGCAAAAACATCAAGTCTACCGATGTGGACACCATGGTGGGCTTTGCCGTAGAAGAAAAGTTCGATTACGTTGTGGTGGCGCAGGACGACCCGCTGGCTCTGGGCATGGTGGATGCGCTGGCAGCAGTGGGCATCCCGGCCTTTGGCCCGGATAAGGCCGCTGCCCGCATCGAGGCCTCCAAGGTGTTCTCCAAGGACCTGATGAAGAAATACGGCATCCCCACCGCAAAGTACGAGACCTTTGACGACCCCGCCAAGGTCATGGAGTACATCAAGGCCGAGGGCAAGTACCCGGTGGTCATCAAGGCCGACGGTCTGGCACTGGGCAAGGGCGTGCTGATCTGCGAAAACGAGCAGCAGGCTGCGGACGGCGTGAAGGAAATCATGCTGGATAAGAAATTCGGCGCATCCGGCAACCATGTGGTGGTGGAGGAATTCCTCACCGGTCCCGAGGTCAGTGTGCTGAGCTTTACGGACGGCAAGGTGGTCAAGCCCATGGTGTCCAGCATGGACCACAAGCGTGCCAACGACCACGACACCGGCCTGAACACCGGCGGCATGGGCACCATTGCTCCCAACCCCTACTACACCCCGGAAGTGGCCGCTGAGTGCATGGAGAAAATTTTCCTGCCCACCATCAAGGCCATGAATGCCGAGGGCTGCCCCTTCAAGGGCTGCCTCTACTTCGGCCTGATGCTCACCCCGGACGGCCCGAAGGTCATCGAATACAACTGCCGCTTTGGTGACCCGGAAACGCAGGTGGTGCTGCCCCTGCTGGAAGGCGACCTGCTGCACATCATGCAGGCCTGCACCAACGGCACGCTGGAAAACGAGGAGGTCAAGTTCTCGGACGGTGCTGCCGCCTGCGTCATTCTGGCTTCCGGCGGCTACCCGGTGGCTTACGAGAAGGGCAAGCCCATCACAGGCCTTGTGGACGGCCAGCTGCCCGGCGAGGAGAATGTGACGGTCTACCACTCCGGCACCGCCATCACCGAGGACGGCACCCTTGTCACGGCCGGCGGCCGTGTGCTGGGTGTCACCGCCACCGGCCCGCGGCTGACCAATGCGCTGAGCCATGCCTATGAGGCGACAGAGAAGATCAGCTTTGAAAAGCTGCACAAGCGCAGCGATATCGGCCTGCGAGCCCTGAAGGCGCTGGCAGAGAAGGAATAAATGGCTCGCCCTCTCAGGCCGCTTCGCGTCCAGCTCTCCCAAAGGGAGAGCCCTTGGCAAAACCATGAACTTTGCGTGGACTGCCAAGGCCTCCCACTTTGGGGGAGGTGGCAGCGCGTGAGCGCTGACGGAGAGGGCGAGGACGCTAGATAAATTTTAGAATCATAAGGGGGAACCTACCCAATGGTCTATCGTATTTATGTGGAAAAAAAGCCCGGCTTTGATGTGGAAGCCACCGGCCTGAAAAATGAGCTGACCAGCCTGCTGGGCATCCAGTCGCTTACCGGTCTGCGTCTGCTGAACCGCTACGATGTGGAAGGCATCGACGAAGAACTGTTCAACCAGTGTGCAAACACCGTGTTCAGTGAGCCGCCGGTGGATAACACCTATGCCGAGCTGCCCGCCAGCGACGGCGTGTCCTTTGCAGTGGAGTATCTGCCTGGCCAGTTCGACCAGCGCGCCGACTCCGCTGCTGAGTGCATCCAGCTCATCAGTCAGGGCGAGCGCCCGCTGGTGCGCTCTGCCCGCGTCTATCTGCTGGAAGGCACCCTGACCGACGAGCAGGTGGCCGAGATCAAGAAATACGTCATCAACCCGGTGGAGGCCCGCGAGGCTTCGCTGGACACCAAGCAGACCCTGAAAATGGAGTACCCCGTGCCCGCCCCGGTCAAGGTGCTGGAGGGCTTTAACCAGCTGGACGAAGAGCAGCTGAAAAAGTTCATTGCGGACAACGGCCTTGCCATGGATCTTGGCGATATCGAGTTCTGCCAGAAGTATTTCCGCTCGGAGCACCGTGACCCCACCATCACCGAGATCAAGATGATCGACACCTACTGGTCCGATCACTGCCGCCACACCACCTTCGGCACCATTCTGGACGATGTGCAGATCGACGATGCCGTGGTGCAGAAGGCCTTTGACCGCTACATGGCCATGCGCGCCGATCTGGGCCGCGAGAACAAGCCCCGCTGCATGATGGACCTTGCCACCATCGGTGCCAAGGAACTGAAGAAGCAGGGCATCCTGAAAAATCTGGACGAGTCCGACGAGATCAACGCCTGCACCGTCAAGATCAAGTGCGATGTGAACGGTAAGGATGAGGACTGGCTGTTCCTGTTCAAGAACGAGACCCACAACCACCCCACCGAGATCGAGCCCTTCGGTGGTGCGGCTACCTGCATCGGCGGTGCCATCCGTGACCCGCTGTCCGGCCGCAGCTACGTCTATCAGGCCATGCGCGTTACCGGCGCAGGCGACCCGCTCAAGCCGGTCAGTGAGACGTTGCCCGGCAAGCTGCCCCAGCGCAAACTGGTGACCACCGCAGCTGCCGGCTATTCCTCCTACGGCAACCAGATCGGTCTTGCTACCGGTCAGGTGGACGAGATCTATCACCCCGGCTATGTGGCAAAGCGCATGGAGATCGGTGCCGTTGTAGGCGCTACCCCCGCTTCCCACGTCCGCCGCGAGTGCCCCGCCCCCGGCGATGTCATCGTTCTGCTGGGCGGCCGCACCGGCCGTGATGGTGTGGGCGGTGCTACCGGCTCCTCCAAGGCCCACAAGCTGGACAGCCTTGAGCACTGCGGTGCCGAGGTGCAGAAGGGCAATGCTCCCATCGAGCGCAAGCTGCAGCGCCTGTTCCGCCGCGAGGATGCCTGCAGGATGATCAAGCGCTGCAACGACTTTGGCGCAGGCGGTGTGTCCGTTGCCATCGGTGAGCTGGCCGACGGTCTGTACATCGACCTGAACAAGGTCACCAAGAAGTACGAGGGTCTGGACGGCACCGAGCTGGCCATCAGCGAGAGCCAGGAGCGCATGGCTGTGGCGCTGGCCCCCGAGGACGTGGATAAGTTCATTGCTCTCGCCAACGAAGAGAACCTTGAGGCCACTCCTGTGGCAAAGGTGACGGCTGAGCCCCGCCTGAACATGGTGTGGAACGGCATGTCCATTGTGAACATCAGCCGCGAGTTCCTGAACTCCAACGGTGCCGAGAAGCACCAGAAGGTCCATGTGGAAAAAGCCACGGTCTGGCAGCCCCAGTGGGAGGGCCTGACCTTCAGCCAGAAGATGAAGAACATGGTGGGCGATTTGAACATCTGCAGCAAGAAGGGCCTGTCTGAGCGGTTCGACTCCACCATTGGTGCCGCCACCGTGCTCATGCCCTTTGGCGGTGCCTATCAGCTGACCCCGCAGAACGCCATGGTGGCAAAGCTGCCGGTGGACGGCGAGACCAGCACCTGCTCCGGCATGGCATGGGGCTTCAACCCCTTCCTGATGAGCGCAGACCAGTACAAGGGCGCTCAGATGGCTGTCATCGAGAGCGTTACCAAGCTGGTGGCCTCCGGCTTCCGCTATGAGGATGCTTACCTCACCTTCCAGGAATATTTCGAGCGTCTGGGCACCGCCCCGGAGCGCTGGGGCAAGCCGCTGGCCGCTCTGCTGGGTGCACTGGATGCTCAGATGGGTCTGGGCATTGCATCCATCGGCGGCAAGGACAGCATGTCCGGCTCCTTTGAAAAGCTGGATGTACCTCCCACGCTGGTCTCCTTTGCCACTGCCATCGGCAAGGCAAACAAGGTGGTGTCCACCGAATTCAAGAAGCCGGAGAGCACGGTGGTGCTCATCCGGCCCATCATCGACCCCGAGACCGGCTGCCCCAACTTCTTCTCCCTGAAGGCCAACTACAAGATGGTGGAGGACATGGTCGAAGAGGGCATGGTGGCATCCGCCTGCTCTGTGGGCTACGGCGGCATTGCCGAGGCTCTGTTCAAGATGGGCCTTGGCAACCACATTGGCTTCAAGATGCGTGCGGATAAGACCACCCATGAGATGTTCCAGCCCATGTATGGCTCCATCGTTCTGGAAATGGTGTCCGATTCGCCCGCCGGTGAGATCCTGGGCGAGACCACCAAGGAATACGTCTTTGAAGCCTGCGGCGAAAAGCTGGATATGGCCCAGCTGCAGGAGATCTGGGAAGGCAAGCTGGAGCCGGTGTACCCCTACCGCAAGGCAGGCCCCACCGTGGAAAAGATCAACGGCAAGCTGACCGCACCCGCCGCACCCAAGATCGGTGTGGCAAAGCCCAAGGTCATCATTCCGGTGTTCCCGGGCACCAACTGCGAGTACGACACCGCCAAGGCCTTTGCCCGCGCCGGTGCCGACCCGGAGATCCTGGTCATCCGCAACCTGACCCCCGCCGACGTGGCCGAGAGCTGCAAGGCGCTGGTCAAGGCCATCGATAACAGCCAGATCGTCATGCTGCCCGGCGGCTTCTCCGGCGGCGACGAGCCGGATGGCAGTGCAAAGTTCATTGCATCCTTCTTCCGCAACCCGGAAGTCACCGAGGCGGTGCGCCGTCTGCTGCAGCAGCGCGACGGCCTGATGCTGGGCATCTGCAACGGCTTCCAGGCCCTCATCAAGCTGGGTCTGGTCCCCTACGGCGATATCCGCCCCATCACCGCTTACGATCCCACCCTGACCTTCAACACCATCGGCCGCCACCAGAGCATGCTGGTGCGCACCCGCATTGCATCCACCGGCAGTCCGTGGCTGTCCAAGTGCGAGGTGGGCGAACAGTTCACCGTTGCCATCAGCCACGGCGAGGGCCGCTTCGTGGCTCCGCAGGAGGTGCTGGACACCCTCATGAAGAATGGCCAGATCGCCACCCAGTATGTGGACATCGAGGGCAATCCCACCATGGATCAGCGCTATAACCCCAACGGCTCTGTGCTGGCGATCGAAGGCATCACCAGCCCGGATGGTCGTGTGTTCGGCAAGATGGGCCACTCGGAGCGCAGCGGCGAGTACCTGTACAAGAACGTTACCGGTGACAAATATCAGCCGATCTTTGAGGGCGGCGTGGACTATTTCAAGATTTGATGGTAGAATAGAGAAAAACTCCTTCCATCATCGCTGATGCGATGCCACCCCCCTCGGAGAGGGAGGCTGAAAGGCCCCCTCCCCGAGGGGGCTGTCGCCGGAAGGCGACTGGGGGAGTCACTTTCAGGAGGAAACAATCAATGTCTCAGCATGATCGTTATATCAGCCCCTTTTCCACCCGCTATTCCTCGGACGAGATGCAGTATATCTTCTCGGACGATAACAAGTTCCGCACATGGCGCCGCCTGTGGGTGGCGCTGGCCCGGGCCGAAATGGAGCAGGGCCTGACCAACATCACCCCCGATATGGTGGCTGAGCTGGAAGCCCATGTGGACGATATCAACTATGAAGTGGCCATCGAGCGCGAAAAGCTGGTGCGCCACGACGTGATGAGCCATGTGTACGCCTACGGCCAGCAGTGCCCCAAGGCTGCCGGCATCATCCATCTGGGTGCCACCAGCTGCTATGTGGGCGACAACACCGACATCATCGTGATGCGTCAGGGTCTGGAACTGGTGCGCAAAAAGCTGATCGGTGTGTTGGCAAAGCTGGGCCGCTTCGCCGAGGAATACAAGGACATGCCCTGCATGGCCTACACTCACTGCCAGCCCGCTCAGCCCACCACTGTGGGCAAGCGCGCCACCCTGTGGGCCAACGAGCTGGTGATGGACCTGCAGGAGATCGACCACCGTCTTGCTGTTCTGCAGCTGCGCGGTGTCAAGGGTACCACCGGCACGCAGGCTTCCTTTATGGAGCTGTTCAAAGGCGATGCCGATAAGATCCGCGCCGTGGATGCTTCCATCGCCAAGGAGATGGGCTTTGCGCCCGAAGCGGTCATCCCCGTGTCCGGCCAGACCTACAGCCGCAAGGTGGATGCCTTCATCCTGAACGCCCTTGCCGGCATTGGCCAGAGCTGCATGAAGTTTGCCACCGACCTGCGACTGCTGGCTAACTTCAAGGAGATGGAAGAGCCGTTTGAAAAGAACCAGATCGGTTCCTCCGCCATGCCTTACAAGCGCAACCCCATGCGCTGCGAGCGTATCTGCGCGCTGAGCCGCTACCTGATGGTAGATGTGCTGAACCCCAGCTTCACCACCGGCACCCAGTGGTTTGAGCGCACGCTGGACGACAGCGCCAACAAGCGTGTCGCCATGGCTGAGGGCTTCCTTGCCACTGACGCTATCCTGAACATCATGCTCAACGTCACCGACGGCATCGTGGTGTATCCCAAGGTGGTGCGCAGCCGTCTGATGGCAGAGCTGCCCTTCATGGCCAGCGAGAACATCATGATGCAGGCTGTGGAAAAGGGCGGCAACCGTCAGGAGCTGCACGAGCGTCTGCGCCAGCACGCCATCGCCGCCGGCAAGCAGGTCAAGGAAGAGGGCCTGCCCAACGATATGGTGGACCGTATTGCTGCCGACCCTGCCTTTGGCCTGACCCGCGAGGAGATCGTGGCGGGCCTTGTGCCGGAGAACTTTGTGGGCCGTGCACCGCAGCAGGTGGAGGAGTTCATCGCCAATGTGCTCAAGCCCATCTTCGATGCCAACCCCGACGCCGTGGAGCAGCACGCATCTTTGAGTGTTTGATTTTAAATGCTCTCCGCTTACGCTCTGAGCATAAACAGCGGAAGTTACAGTTTGTTTTGCAAGAAGGAGAAGCCTGCGGGCTTCTCCTTCTTGCTTTTTCACGAAAAGGGCCGGAAAGAAAAACTCCTTCAGCTGCACTTCGTGCGTCAGCCGTTCCCCTTTTTGTCACCTTTCGGTGACATCTTCCCCCGGCCGGGGGAAGATGTCACGCAAGTGACAAAAAGGGAAACAGTGGCATTGCGCAGCGATGACGGAAGGAGTTCTCTTGCGCAAATCATTTTATCATGTTACACTAAAACTCCAAACCTATGTAAAAGGAGAACCGCGTATGCGATTGGATAAATACTTAGCCGAGACGGCCCAGTGCACCCGCAGCGAGGCTAAGGCGCTGCTTTCCAAAGGGCGGGTGCAGGTGAACGGTGCTGTCTGCAAAAAAGGGGACACCCAGCTCAAAGAAAGTGACACTGTGGCTGTGGATGGCAGGGCGCTCAGCTATCAGCAGTTCGTGTACATCATGCTCAACAAGCCCGAGGACGTGGTGAGCGCTTCCACGGACAAGCGTGACACTACCGTGGTCGATCTGGTGGGGGATGCCTATCCCCGGCGGCAGCTGTTCCCGGCGGGAAGGCTGGACAAGACCAGCACTGGCTTTGTGCTGCTGACCGATGACGGCACCTTTGCCCACGACATCCTTGCTCCAAAGCGCCACGTCTCCAAGACCTACACCGTGGTGTTGGATACGCCGCTGACCGAGCAGATGCGCACCGGCTTTGCGGCGGGCGTGACCCTTGCCGACGGCACCGCACTTTCGCCTGCGGAGGTCACAGCCCTTTCGGCCGACGGTCTGACCGTGCGGGTGGTGCTCAAGCAGGGCGTATACCACCAGATCAAGCGGATGTTCGGCGTGTACGGCGCAGGTGTGAACGGCCTGCACCGGGATGCCATCGGCGGCCTTGCACTCGACCCGGCCCTTGCACCGGGCCAGTGGCGGGAGCTTTCTGCCGAAGAAGTGTCAAAAATTTCCAGCTGACAGGGTCGGCTTTTCACCCGAATTTCAAAAAAGCAACACATTTTTCCGGTAGAATAGGGGGCAGAACCACGCAAAAAGGCACTTTTTTGGTTCAGAATGGCCCCTAAAGATAATATTCACAAGAAAAAACTATCTTTTTTGTTGAAATATGTTGCAAAAGTAAATTCTTTTGTGTAAAATATAAAATGTAATGCAGCTAAATTGTTAAAAATCACGACCGGCTGCCGCTGCGGTTTGCACAAACGAGGAAAAGGGGTATCCATTATGGCCAATAGAGTATTTCAAAGCGTGATCTACCAGATGAAAGACGCGATCAACCGGGTGGTCGGCGTGGTGGATGAGACCGGCGCTGTTATTTCCTGCTCGGAACTGAACCTGATCGGCGAAGTGCGCGAGGGTTTCATGGCGGAGCGTCTGACCGCAGGCGACCGCTTTGTGCGCGATGGCTACACCTATCAGCAGTTCTCCAGCGCCAAGCATAATGATTATGCAGTATTCGTGGAAGGCGTGGACGAGACGGCTGGTCAGTTTGCCGCCATGCTGTCTATCAGCCTGCAGAGCATCAAGCAGTACCACGACGAAAAGTTTGATAAGTCCAATTTTATCAAGAATGTGGTGCTGGATAACATCCTGCCCGGCGATATCTATGCCAAGGCCCGTGAGCTGCACTTTGCCACCGATGTTTCCCGCGTGGTGTTCATCGTGCGTGTTACCAGCGGCGGCGATATCTCCGCCTACGATGTGGTCAGCAGCCTGTTCCCCGACAAGCAGAAGGACTTTGTGTTCAATATCAGCGAGACGGATACCGTGCTGGTCAAGGAGATCCGCAAGGGCATCGACCGCACCGATATGGAAAAGCTGGCTGCCAGCATCGTGGATACCCTGTCCGGCGAGCATTACATCAAGGCTGTGGTGGGCATCGGCACCCCCATCTCCAACGTGAAGGATCTGGCTACCTCCTTTAAGGAAGCACAGATTGCCATGGAAGTGAGCAAGGTGTTCGACACCGAAAAGCAGATCATCCGCTACGATAATCTGGGCATTGCACGCCTGATCTATCAGCTGCCCACCACCGTGTGCGAGATGTTCCTGCGCGAGGTGTTCAAGCAGGGCAGCATCGAAAGCCTGGATCAGGAGACCCTGTTCACCATCCAGCGCTTCTTCGAGAATAACCTGAATGTGTCTGAAACCAGCCGCGGCCTGTTTGTGCACCGCAACACGCTGGTGTATCGTCTGGAAAAGATCAAAAAGCTGACTGGCCTGGATCTGCGTGAGTTCGACGATGCTATCGTCTTTAAGGTAGCACTGATGGTCAAGAAGTACCTGTCCAACAATCCGGCCAAATACTAATAAGCTGCAGGCTCTGCCTGCAGTGCAGAACCGGCCGCTCGAAACCGATGCTGGCCGGTTCTTTTTGCTGTGAAAACAGATTTTAATGTCAGGAGCTAATATTACCCTATGATCGATTTAGAACACGTTTCCAAGGAATATAAACGGGGCGGACCGCTGGCACTGGACGATATCAACCTCCATGTGGACGACGGCGAGTTCGTGTTCCTGCTGGGCCATTCCGGCGCAGGCAAATCCACCCTGCTCAAGCTGCTGCTGCGCGAAGAGCTGCCCAGTGAGGGCAAGGTGACCGTTCTGGGCAAGGATGTTGCCAGCCTGCACCGCCATCAGGTGCCGTATCTGCGCCGTCAGATGGGCATTATCTTTCAGGATTTCCGGCTGATCCCCACCATGACTGTGTACGAAAACATCGCCTTTGCCATGCATGTGACCAACGTCAAGCGCCGGGAGATCAGCGACCGTGTGGAGTACATGCTGGAGCTGGTGCATCTGGAGGATAAGGCCAAGGCCTATCCGGACACCCTTTCCGGCGGTGAACAGCAGCGCGTGGCTGTGGCCCGCGCCCTTGCCCACGGCCCCAAGCTGGTCATTGCGGACGAGCCCACCGGCAACATCGACCCGGAATTGAGCCTGGAAATGATGGAGCTGCTGGAGCGGGTGAGCGAAACGGGCATCACCGTGGTGGTCGTTACCCATGAGCACGAGCTGGTGCGCCAGTTCCACCAGCGCGTCGTCACCCTGAAAAAGGGCCGCATCATTTCGGATGTGCCTGCCGACAAGGAAGCCATCCGCGCACGCGCAGAGCGCAAAGAACGCCTGTTCGAGACCGAGCTGGAACCTGCTGACACCGCAGAAAAGGAGGCGGCCACCGTATGATGAGACCTTCTACCTTCTTTTTTCTGATCCGGCGCGGCATCCGCAATCTGGGCAAGCACTGGGCCATGACCTTTGTGTGCATCCTGTCCCTCAGTGTCTGTATGACCCTGAACACCTTTGCAAGCCTTGCCGAGGTGAACGTGGACAGCATGGTGAATTATCTGGGCAGCCAGAACGAGACCGTGGTCTATCTGGACCCGGAGTGTGATGATGCCACTGCGCAGGCCGTGGGCGAAAAGCTGGCGGCAATGCCCGGCGTGACCAATGTGCAGTTCGTCTCCAAGCAGGACGTGCTGAACACCTACCGCAATTACATGGAAGATTACTCCTCCCTGTGGGATGAGTTTGAAAATGACAACCCCTTCAAGGCCAACTACCGCGTTTCCATCGCGGATCTGAGCCAGATGGAGAGCATGAGCAAGCAGATGCAGGCCATTCAGGGCGTGTACAGCGTTACCGCCCCGGTGGAAATGACCAACGTCTTTGTGCAGGTGCAGCGCTCTGTTACCAAAGTGGGCCGCGGCATCGTGCTGGTGCTGATGGTCGTCAGCATCATCACGGTGGGCAGCACCATCCGCCTGAGCGTGTTTGCGCGCCGCCGCGAAATTGAGATCATGAAGTACGTGGGCGCCACCAACGGTCTGGTCACTCTGCCCTTCGTTGTGGAAGGTCTGGCCATGGGTCTGATCTCCGGCGTGCTCACTGCAGCGATCAGTCTGGGCGGCTACTCCTACATGGTGCAGGCTTCCGACGGTCTGGGTGGCGTGTGGGAAATGATCATGGGTCAGGCACTGGTGCCGGTGAGCGCCGTCTGGTCCACTATCATCCCGTACAGCCTCATCGGCGGTGCCGTTGTGGGTGGTCTGGGCAGTATGTTCTCCATCCGCAAGCACCTGAACGTGTGATCGAAAGGAGCCGCACATGAAAAAAGCACTTCATGCAAAGCCCTTCCGGCTGCAGATGCCCGGCCATACGCCGCGCCATGCACGGCCGGAGCCTGCCCGCAGCAAGCTGCTGCGCGGCGTGAGTCTGTGCCTGGCGGCGGTATGCCTTGCGGCAAGCGTCAGCTTCCAGCCGGCCACGGCAGCCACCAGCATGGCCAGCCTGCAGAACAAGCTGAACAGCCTTTCCAAATCCATCGACCAGCACAAGAAGGAGCTTTCGGACGCAAAGAAAAAGGAAGTTGCTGCAAAAGCGCTGGAAAGTGAGCTAAAGGAGCGCGTGGGCGTCATTCAGTCTCAGATCAGCGTGCTGAGCACCCAGATCGCTGCTGTGCAGAACAACATTGGCCAGACCGAGCAGAAAATCACCGCCAAGGAAGGCGAGATCACCCAGAAGCAGGCCGAGATCGACAGCCAGTGGGGCGATTTTAAAAAGCACATGGCTGCCATGCAGGAGCTGCGCGACGGCGGCAGTGTGGCCATGCTGAGCGCAGTGAACGACCTGTATGAGCTGCTCACCTTCAACGAGGTCATGCAGGATATCTCCATTAAAGATACCGAGATCATGGACAACATGAAGGCCGCCAAGAGCGCTCTGGAAGCAGATAAGGTGGAGCTGGAAGCCCAGCGCAAGGAGCTGACGAGCCAGAAGGCGGAGCTGGATACCCAGAACTACCAGATGAAGGCAAAGCAGAGCGAGCTGAACAGCAGCATTTCTGCGGCGCAGCTTTCTGCACAGGATGCCCAGAAGGCCCAGCAGACGGCACAGGCCGCTATTGAATCGGACGAGCTGAACTATGAGGCCGTCAAGAAAGAGATCCAAAAGCTGATCGCGGCCGCTGCATCCAGCAAGCCGCAGCTGAGCTTTACCGGCTTTGCCTGCCCGCTGAAGAGCTATACCCGCATTTCCAGTGAGTACGGCTGGCGCAAGAACCCGGTGTCCGGCGTGAACAGACTGCATGCCGGCATTGATCTGGCTGCGCCGGGCGGTACCCCCATCTACGCAGCCGCAAGCGGCTATGTGCAGGTGGCGGGCTGGTCCAGCGGCGGCTATGGCAACTATGTCATCATCTACCACGGAAGCATGTCGGACGGCAACGCCTACAGTACCTTGTACGGCCACATGAGGTCGGTCGCCACCAGCGCAGGCAAGTATGTCAAGCAGGGCGAGTTGATCGGCTACGTTGGCTCTACCGGCAACTCTACCGGCAACCATCTGCATCTGGAGGTCTGGAAGGGCGGCAAAAAGGCCAATGCGGTCAATCCGCGCGGTTATATCCCGTTCCCGCACAACTGAGTGTGTTTATAAGGAGTCTGGTATTCTATGAACGAACAAAAACACAAGCGCTGGCTGCGTATCGGCTGCCTTGTTCTGGCAGGCGTGTTTGCACTCTCGCTGCTGAGCAGTGTGATCATGATGCTGCTGTATTAACAGGGAGGGGCAAGCATGAACCGTAAAATCTCTGTGGGCATGGCTGTCACCATTGTGATCCTTGCCATGACCGTGACCTTTTCCATTACCATGCTCATTGCCATGCGTCTGTTTGACAGCACGGTGAGCAGCGTGAAGGAAAAGGAGAGCATGTACAACAAAGTGGCCGAGGTGGACCGCTATGTGCGCAGCAACGACTACTACACCATTGATGAAACGGTGCTATACGACCGCCTGACCGCAGGCTATCTGCTGGGTACCGGCGACAAGTACGCCCGTTACTACACCGCCAACGCCTACACCGAGCTGATGAACCAGCAGAGCGGCAAGGTGATGGGCATTGGCGTGGAACTTGGCATGGACCAGACCGGCTATGCCAGAGTGACCAGGGTGTATGAGGACTCGCCTGCGCAGGAAGCCGGTATCGTGGTGGGCGATTACATCACTGCTATTGACGGCACCGATGTGAAGAGCCTTTCCGGGGTGGATGCCGTGCAGTCCCGCCTGCAGGGCGAAGCCGGCACCATCGTCAATGTTACATGGCTCGACAGCAAGGCTGCTTCCCGGACAACGGACCTGACCCACTCCGGCTACACCAGCACCACCGTGGACTACCAGATGCTGGACAGCGTGGGTTACATCAAGATCCGCCAGTTCGACGGCAGCACGCCCAGCGAGCTGGACTATGCCATCCGGTCTCTCACTACCAGCGGTGCCCAGAGCCTTGTGTTCGACCTGCGCGATAACGGCGGCGGCGTGTTGGATGATGCCATCAGCTGCATCGACCTGATCGCCCCGGAAGGCACTGTGGCCTATGCCGAGGATAAGAACGGAAACCGCACCATCATTGGCAGCAGCGACGATGAGAGCAAGGTGGAGCTGCCCATCGTCTGTCTGGTCAACGGCAACACCGCCAGCGCAGCAGAGCTGTTTGCTGCCAGCCTGCGCACCATGAACGGCGCACGTCTGGTGGGCACCACCACCATGGGCAAGGGAACCATCCAGAGCAGCCCGCAGCGCCTTTCGGATGGCAGCGCCGTGAGCATCACGGTGGCAAAGCTCATCTGCGGCGACGGCTCCTGCTTTGATGGCACCGGCCTGAGCGTGGATGTGGAGCGTGCCCTCAGTGCCGAAGAGACCACGAATTTCTACGATTATACCCCCGAGGATGACCCGCAGATCCAGCGTGCGGTCAGCGCAGCACAGCAGCTGAGCGGTACCACGACTCTGGGCGGTGTCAACGAAGCAGCTTCTTCGGCTGCTGCTTCCGAAGAAGCCGACAGCGCTGCCACTGAGCCGGAGAACGCTTCCTCTGAGGAAACGGCTTCCTCCACCGAAGCAGAAGCCGGCGGTGAAGCAGCATCCAGCGCAGAATAAAGGGTAAAACCGGCAGAAATGCTGCATGGGCTTCTTCTTGTAAAAAGGAACCCGGTTTATTGCGGTGCTGTTTGCCGTACGCATGTTCCTTTCTTGAAACGGCTTTTGATCGCGCCCGTAGGGCGCGGTGATGCTGCCTGCCGTATCGACTCCTCACGTGAAAAGGCGTTTTGGAGCGCCCCGCAGCGCTCCCGTTTACCGTACCGACCCCTTCTCGTGAAAATGCAACCCAGCCAGACCCGCAGGTCTGGCTGGGTTGCCATATTATAATAATATTTCCGCTGAATATGCCCAAAGCGACGCGGAGGGCATTCAAATCGTACTATGAAAAAGGATGGAATCTATGCCCGAACTGACCGACCTCTCGGTGATCCGCGCCCTGTGTGAAAAATACGATTTTGCACTCTCCAAGGGTTTTGGACAGAACTTTATCATCAACCCGGGCCTGCCGCCCAAGATCGTGGATGCCAGTGGCGTGGATAAGCGCTATGGTGTCATTGAGATCGGCCCCGGCATCGGTGTGCTGACCCGGGAACTGGCAAAGCGCGCCGCCAAGGTGGTGTCCATTGAAGTGGACGAACGCCTGCCGCCGCTGCTGGCCGAAACGATGGCCGGAGTGGACAATTTTAAACTGGTATTACAGGATGTACTGAAAGTTGACCTGAAGGCTCTTATTGCGGAAGAGTTCCCCGGTATGCCGGTGGCTGTGTGCGCCAACCTGCCCTACTACATCACCAGTCCCATTGTCATGAAGCTGCTGGGCGACCGCCTGCCCATTGAAAGCCTGACCGTCATGGTACAGAAGGAAGCTGCCGACCGTCTGGCTGCTGCGCCCGGCACCCGTGCATCCAGCGCCATCAGCTGCGCGGTGAGCTACTATGCCACCTCCAAAATGATGTTCACCGCTGCGCCCGGCAGTTTTTACCCGGCTCCCAAGGTGACCAGCGCCGTGGTGCGCATGGAGATCCGTCCGCAGCCCGCTGTGCAGGTGGAGGACGAAGAAGGCTATTTTGCGCTGGTGCGTGCCGCCTTCGGACAGCGCCGCAAAACGGCTGCAAACGCCATTGCCAGCGGCCTGGGAATGCCCAAGGACGCGGTGACAGCCGCCATTGAAGCCGCCGGTTTTGATGCCCGCATCCGCCCGGAAGCCCTCACACTGGAGGATTTTGCAAAGATCCAGCAGGCCCTTGCCCGCTGAAGTAGCCCGCTGCTCAAAAAAGAATACAACAGACTTTGAACCCCACAGGAGCCGTCCGCGGTTCCTGTGGGGTTTTTATGATAATAGAATCGAATGGTTCGATTTTATTATCGATGTATTGCGTTGAAAATTCCTGGTATCAAAACGTGATACAACAGAAAAGAATGCTAAAAGCAGACGAAAGTATGAACTGATGGCAATGGCACCTCATTTGTTAAACGGTATAGTATACTGCTTGGGGAATGGGTTGTTTTTTTGCGCGCCAAGAAGATATTGACAAGCCGCGCGTTTTTTGGTATTCTATCAAAAGACCGCTTGGTCCATGCTGGTGTGGCGCAATGGCAGCGCAACTGATTTGTAATCAGTGGGTTGCAGGTTCAACTCCTGTCACCAGCTCCAAAAAGCCGCTCAGGAACGTTGATTTCTGGGCGGCTTTTGCTTTTGTGTTTTTGCTTTCGGCACAAAAATCCAAAAATTCCGCAAAAGATGTTGACAAACTACCATCCGGGTGGTAATATATACAGGCAATCCATGGACTGCAAAAACTGAATATGGGCGTGTTCCCGAGTGGCCAATGGGGACAGACTGTAAATCTGCTGCTTTCAGCTTCGGTGGTTCGAATCCACCCGCGCCCACCAAACAAGAAAAATCCGAACCTGTTTCCGATTGGAGAAGGGTTCGGATTTTTCGTTTTCTTCGGGTACAACAATGAAGGCTCCCGTGGACGGCGCAAACCTCCGATGCCTTGTCGTAGACCGTAAGCCAATAACAAGATTTGGAGGGTATGATTATGAAGTACGATGAAAGAGCCTGCAAGTTTAATATGGACACCGGCTGCGTGGAACTGCTGCTCCGAGGTGGGAGAAAAATTTCCATTGACTGCACCGGGGTCGAAGAGGCTCTGGATGTTACCATGGCACAGCGAACGGAACTGGACTATCTCATCTATAACGACCCGCTGGGCTATGCGGACTTGATTTTGAATGGCGACCCAGAGGAATATTTGAAGAATGTAGCAGGGAGCCATGGGTTAGAAGATTAAGGACAAAAAATAAGAGTTGTGTCCAACTGGACACAACTCGGTGAGATACATCTATATAAGGCAGGGCGTTCCCTCTTTACTGGGAGCGTCCTGCTGTTTTTATGCGGCAACAGGCAAGGCTTGCAGAGCTTCCTGCTCTTTCAGCCATTCCTCATATTCACGCTGGCCTTCCTCACTGTTGAAAAACTCAACCATGGAGGGATAAAAGCAACGCGCAAGGGTCTTGATTGCTTCATCCGGGTAGCCGGATTTGTTCGACTTCTTCTTTTTGTTCAAATGGTATCCTCCGAAAATCAAAGTTCCATATCCTGCCCACGCTTGCGGTTTCGCTGCGGCACATTCATGGTGCGCTCCTGCTTGGGGGCAAGAATCTTTTCCAGAAAGCCGCGCACCAGTTCGGGCGCACGGTGGAGAGCATCCAGATAGGGTTTCACGTCGTACCACAGGTCGTGGTACTTGTTGCTCCAACGAACGGCCTCTTTCTTGGCGGTGGAAAGTTC
>NZ_JBBMEP010000017.1:0-63757 GCF_040096475.1 Faecalibacterium faecis
AATGATTCTTCCACAAATTGGATAGAAAAGATCATGGAGGGTGTCGGTATTCACTAGATGGATTCTCAAGAAGCATAAACAGCCCGCTATTTGCAGAGAATTCTGGAAGAAAATTGAAGAAAGCATCCTTCCGGCAACAGCACCCCGGACGTTTGTGAACTCTCACAACAGAGATCAAGAACCAATCCCTGCTTTGCGCTTACACCGTTTTGGTGACATTTTTTCTCCGTCTTGCTACAATATTGTGGATTTTTTCTATTTGTGCTTTGCTATTATCAACATCTAAAATGGAAACCGTGATGGAGGTGATTCCAATGCAGATAATTTCCTTGAAAACAAATTGAATGCTTTGGCAAACGGTGGCCAGTTCTCCATTTCCTACGACATCACGATTCCGTAATAAAAGCATTAGATAATGGGTATAAAAGCCACGATTCTTTAGAGTCGAAAGAAAAGAATCGTGGCTTTGTACGTTTGAATTATGGAGCAAGCCAAATGAATAAGAAATTGGAATTTTTTAGCAGTATGGCGGTTGCCTTTATAGTTTTGATATTGGTCTTTCTTTGCATTCGTTTTTCAGGTCAGGGAAAATTTGCTACACATGGAGGAACCAATCCGTCTGATGTAAAATGTATTTATACTTCAGTTTGGCCGGATAATGAATACACTAGGCTTATTTGTGAGCCGGAAAGTGGAACGATAGAATATATATTGGATGGTTCTAATGCTGGGTATTATGCAATCTTTTATAATAATATCTCTGAAGAAGAAATACAAAAATATATTGACCAATTGAAAACCTTAGGATACGCTGAAGAGGCATCGGCTTCAGAAAGCGTTTCGACAGGCGTTTTGCTAAGAAAAGATGAAACATGGATAAGCATTGCATACTCAGAGGGAGGATTTGGAATCCGGATTTCAGTAGAAAAATCCTGAATAAAAGAGATGCTGGGGAATCCCGGTTATCCCTATGATGCAGTGGAAAGAAAATGGATTGCTCAATATTGGAGGCTCCAACCACAGCTTCTTTGTTGAAATGTTAATCAGTTAGATACCGCCAGACGGTTTATTTAGAACGAGGTTAAGTTGGAACAGCCGATGCCACACTCGGAACAAACAATAGCGGAGGCCGTACAAGATATGTGCTAGTATGGGAGAAAGATGGCATATCACATACGATCATTGGAAAGATACCGCGTGAAGAGATTCTAAAAATTGCAGAGAGCATTTCCTAACTGGCTGAATTTTTGCCCACACGCTTGTAATTATTTACAAATGTGTGGACACTTTTTCGTTGAAGCGTCCAAAGCTGACAAGATTTTGAACTTTTTTCAAAAAAGCTGTCACAAACGCAGTGTGAGCAACGTTGACTAAGCAAAAGCTCCTGGGGGAGTGTACAAAATGGAGGTTATTCATTAATCAAAATGACGAAAGAAGAAATCATTTCCATGCTATCAAAGGAATTGAACAGTGAATGGACGAATGGAGTCACATGTTTGATGGTGGAAAATTCCGATAGCTATATTCCAGTAATAGTTCATCACAATAAAAATGAACTTATTGTTGAAGTAGGAGAACAAGACAAGAAGATTTACCGCATCGGACGAAATGAGCTAAATAAAACATCTTAGTCATCACCAAAAAAATCATTGAAATCAGTCACAATTTGACGCATAGAATATGAATTCAAACTTGATATGAGGTGATTCCAATGCAGAAAAAATAGAACACATATTTCGAAAATATTGCTACCATCAAACTGTCAAAGAATACAAGTCAAACGGTTCTTTGATTCGTTCTAAAACGGATTACTATCAGGCTATTGGTGGTTAAGTCACTCCGTTTGTAAGGAAAGGGTTGAAAATGGATTTTCTTAAACAAAAAGGGCCATTAGCAAGAGAATTCTGCAACACGTTGATTTACATTATTTCGTTAGTGTCATTAAAGCCTTCAAGCCTTCAGAGGGTGTTGACAGAACTTCAATGGAATGGGATGTGGTTCTTTTCTCTGGCATTTTTCGCTGTCATCTTTATGGAAATGCTGTCCGATTTTTTGCTGGTTACAGATCGCTGCACTGCATGGAAAGCATTAAATGGAAATGTCAGCGAAGCCGAATTTCACAATCTTCAGCAGATTGTCCTATGCGAAAATCAGAAAGTTTCCATTGAGAAGAAACTTGCAAGTACGATACTACTGGTTCTGATGATATGTGCAACTGCTGCATTTGTGTGGTTTACCTTTTTGGTATAAGGTTTTGTTATGAAAGAGATAATTATTATACCACATATTGGAATTGGACAATTAAAATTAGGTATGGCACCAGATGAGCTAGAAAATGCTCTTCTACAAATGAAGAAACAGTGGTCGAATTCTTCTGATGAAGCAATGCAAATGGAGCGTTGTGCTGAAACTGGTGATCCTAATTTGATAACAGGACGATATATGGATAATGATTCGTTCTTTCTGGTGCAGTATCGGAACGGAAAAGCTACTGAAATCGGCATCCAGAGAGAGTTGTCTAAAGTGGCATCAATAAAATTGTTCGGGCTGGATATGTTTAATACAACCGCCGAGTGTATTATTGATAGCTTAATGAAAAAGGACAACGTTGTTTGCAACGAAAAGGACTTGCAACTGGGAACGGAATATCTTTTCCCTGAAATTGGAGTCCGACTTTGGAGAGAGCGAGCATTTCATCTCAAACTGTTGAAAGACCCGTTATACATGGAAGAGATGCAGGCTGTATTAGAAGACGAATATCAGTATCAATACTTCCAGATGGTTACTGTGATGGGTTGAATTGCTAACGATCAATGGGATTTGATATAACTTTTCCGCTTGTAGTACATAGCGATGACCACAGCTATCTGCTAATACGGGTGAACTAATTTGAAGTATTTTATTGACGAAGATCAAAGAAAAGCCTCACACAGCAGCTGCTACTTGGAATTTCAACAAGGGCAGTATCATGACAAGTGCTGGCTTGACACATCTATTAGCATCAGTGATGAAGTATGGAATAGCCGCCATGTTTCAGATCTGATTCTTGAAGTGATTCCAGAGTTTGACTTTTATGGAATAACAATCGTTACAAAAGTACAATGGGATAATATTTTAACAAAAAGTCAATCGGATGGATGTACTTGCAAAGAGATTATTGCAGAAGCAGTTCCTTGGGCAGCAAAGTGTTTTGAAACGAATGATGTGTTCACTATCATAGGGATGTGAGTCGAACTTTCTCGGAGAATAACAGTGATACACAAAGGAGAGTGTAACATGAAAAAAATTCTTACAGCAATCGTATCGGTAAGCATATTTATTGTTGGAATTTTGCTTATACTTTGTGCGGACACTAATTTTTTATGGTATGCCTTTAATCAAAATGTTCGCCTTACAGTAGTTGCAGGGATTCTCATTGCACTTGTTGGTGGCGTTGGTGTGATAATGAATCTTTGGTGTATTCTAAAAGAATTGTACAGTAAATAGTTTATTGAAGGTTAAACTTCCAGTCTGCCATGGTCGCAGCCAAGAGAGATAATATTCAAACTTACTACTCAGCAAAAGCTAGGCACACTCCAAGAATTTATTATAGAGGGTGAATATCCCGCGCTTTGAACAATTTAACGATGAATATATTGTGCGATATGGAGAATTTCATTTGCGCGTTCACCTCGAATTGACTTGCAACGCAAAATACGTTACAATAAATCCGAGGTGATAACCATGGAAAAAACAATGACGCTCAATCTCCGTGTGAACCCTACCGTCAAGCAGCAGGCCGAGGATGTGCTGAAGCAGCTCGGCATCCCGATGGCAACCGCCATTGATATGTACCTGCGCCAGATCACCCTGACTGGCGGCATCCCCTTTTCTCTGTCCCTGCCGAAAGCTCCTGCGGCTCTGAATGCTGACACCATGACCGATGATCAGCTTCATGCAGCCTTGCAGGTAGGCATTAAGGAAATTCAGAACGGTGATACCGTGGATGCGGCAAGCGCATTCGCACAGTTCAGGGAACAGCACAGATGAAGCAGTATGACGTGAAAATTTCTCGTGCAGCCCTCAGCGATATGGAGCAGATTTACAGCTATATTGCTGACCGTCTGCTGGAGCCTGACACGGCTATGGGGCAGTATAATCGTATTGCAGAAGCCATCCAATCCCTGAACATCCTGCCAGAGCGCTGTGCGCTAGTGGAAAGTGAGCCGGAGCGCACTCAAGGGCTGCGGCAGATGCTGGTGGACAACTACTCGGTGTTCTACATTGTGGGCGAGGATACCGTGTCGGTGGCTCGTGTGCTGTACAGTGCATCCGACCTTGTGCGCCGCCTGCGGAGAATGAAATGAAAGGGGTGTTTGCATGACCGCCGTGATTTACGCCCGCTATTCCAGCGATAACCAGCGTGAGGAATCCATCGAAGGCCAGATTCGTGAATGTACGGCCTACGCCGAAAAGAACGGCATCACTGTGGTCAAACACTACATTGACCGTGCCCTTTCCGCCAAAACCGACAACCGCCCGGATTTCCAGCAGATGATCAAGGACAGCGAAAAGCGGCTGTTTGACATTGTGCTGGTCTGGAAACTTGACCGCTTTGCCCGAAACCGCTATGATTCGGCCCACTATGAGTACCAGTTGGAGCGGAATCATGTCAAGCTGGTATCTGCCACGGAGCCTATCTCTGACAGCCCTGCGGGTATCATGGTCAAGAGTATGCTCACCGGCATGGCTGAATATTACTCGGCAGAACTTTCTGAAAAAGTTGTGCGCGGCATGACCGAGAATGTTCTGAAGGGGAAGTACAACGGCGGCACGATTCCCATTGGTTTTAAGGTGGATGAGGAGAAGTTCTTTCAAATCGACCCGCTGAAAGCTCCCTTTGTGGTAGAAGCCTTCCGGCGGTACAATGAGGGCGCGACCATGAAAGAACTGATGAACTGGCTGAACGACAGTGGCGTGACCACCAACCGCAATCAGAAGTTTACCTACAACAGTGTTCAGAAGCTGCTGACGAACAAACGGTACATCGGTGAAAACCACTTCAAGGACATCGTAATGCCCGACAGCATCCCGGCCATCGTGGACAAGGACTTGTTTAAAGAAGTGCAGCAAAAAATCAAGAAGAACAGCCGCGCTCCTGCCCGTCACAAGGCCGAGGTCGATTACTTGCTCACCACCAAGCTGTTCTGCGGAATGTGCGGCGCGATGATGTTCGGCGAGTGTGGTACGGGTAGAAACAAGGTCGTTCATCATTATTATAAGTGCGCCACCGCGAAGCGTTTCAAGACCTGCAAGAAAAAGACCGTCCGTAAAGAGTGGCTGGAAGATTTGGTCATAGCTGAAACCATGAAGCTGATTCAGGACGATGCCGTGATTGATGCCATCGTTGCGGAAGTGATGGAGTTGCAGGATCAGGAAAACACCACTCTCCCTTTGCTGGAAAAGCAGATGCGCGAGGTAGAGAATGGCATTGAAAATATGCTGAACGCCATTCAAGCGGGTGTGCTGACCAACTCCACCAAATCGCGTTTGGAAAAGCTGGAAGCCCAGCAGAAAGAACTTGAAGTTCGGATTGCCGAAGAAAAAATCGCTCGGCCTCGGTTGAGTGAAAATCAGGTTCGGTTCTGGCTGACCCGGTTCCGCAAGCTCGACCCGAACGTGAAAAGCCACCGGGAAACGCTTATCAATACATTCGTGAATGCTGTTTATCTCTATGATGAAAAAGTTTTGATTACATTCAACTACAAAGACGGCACAAAAACCATCACTTTCGATGAAATCGCCGCCAAAGATGCCCCAGAGGGCAATGGTTCGGATTTGGGTTGCTTCGCTCCACCAAAAAACCTCAACGTATGCAAGTACGCTGAGGTTTTTGTTTTGCTGCAAAGCCAGACTCACTGGGCGGGTGGATTCGAACAGCATCGGCCCGCCGAATAGTCCGGAGGGCAAAAAAGCCCCTGCGGGGCTTTTTAGATGCGCGGCTCGCGACATCCACCCGCGCCCACCAAAAAAACCTCAACGTATGCAAGTACGCTGAGGTTTTTGTTTTGCGACAAGGCTAAACTCATCGGGCAGGTGGATTCGAACAGCCGCGGCGCTGTCGCTGAAGATGGCGCAAAACAGCCCCGATGGACCGTCAGGTTCACCGGGGCTGCTGCTATACCATGATTTTGTTGACGTTAACATTTTCGTGATGCCGCGAAAACATCACATGTAGACCTTCTGGCTGCGCACCTGCGCTTCGATCAAAAGAGCTGCTTCCCCGTGGGGGCTATGCACATGCAGGATATCTGTTTGTGCCGCCGTTACTCTTCCGCTGCAGCTTTGGATTCGTTCACAAAGGCGGCAATCTTATCCACCTGAATTTCGGCAACGGCACGGCCGGTCTCGTAGACGCGGCGCAGCTGGACCGGATCGCGCTCCATGGAGCCGATCTCCAGCGGGATGGGCGGGCGGATGACGAACGCCTTGCCGGTCTGCTCCAGCATGGCAATGTGATCCAGCGTTTCGTTGTAGCGCTCGTGACGGTCGGCAACGGCTTCCACAAAAGCGGGGTAGCGCAGGTAGCGTGTCCGGATGACGGGCAGCATCTTGTTCTTCTTTTTCACAAAGCCCTTGGGCTGGGTCAGCACAATGAGGTTGCGTTTGTAGCCGATGGACTCGAAGAACCGCACGGGGATGGAATCGGCAATGCCGCCGTCCAGCAGCTGATAATGGCCGATCTTTACGATCTTGGCCGCCAGCGGCATGGAAGCGGATGCCTGCATCCACTGGATATCCTCGGCATCGCCGGTGCGGCACTTGTGATAGATGGGGTCGCCGGTACGCACATCGGTGCACACCACAAAAAAGTCCATGGGGTTCTCTGCAAATGCCTTTGCGTCGAACACGTCCAGCTTTTCTGGCACGGTGTGGTAGCAGAACTGCTCACTGTACAGGTTGCCGGTGCGCAGCAGGTTGCCGAAGCTTGCGTAGCGCTTATCGTTGCAATACTGGGTGTTGTAGCGGATCACACGGCCGATCTGATGGGACTTGTAGTTGCAGCCGAACACCGCACCGGCCGAAACGCCAATGGCACCATCCAGCACGATGCCATGCTCCATCAATACATCCAGAACACCGGCGGTAAACATGCCGCGCATGGCACCGCCTTCCAGCACAAGACCCGTTTTCATATATGCTCTCCCCTCCTGTGTGCCGGTGCACAGATGCCGGACACACCTTATATTAACTACAGTATACTCGAATCTGTAAAAAGTACAAGAGCGGAAAACCTATAAATTTATCAAGAAAACCTCTTGCCAAAGGAAAGAGCATCCGGTATACTAAGTGAAATAAAAAGAGAAATATGCGCTGCAAACGCATGGGCATGGAAAAGATCAGGTTGGAGGAACTGCTGCACTATGAAGATGCTGGAAGATCGTATTCGCAAAGATGGTATCGTACGCGAGGGCAATGTGCTCAAGGTGGATAGCTTTATCAACCACCAGATGGACATTCCGCTGTTCCGGGAGATGGCAAAGGAGTGGAAGCGCCTGTTTGCAGGCAAGCCCATCAACAAGGTGCTCACCATCGAGGCCAGCGGCATTGGCATTGCAGCCATCGTGGCCAGCGAGTTCAACGTGCCGGTGGTATTTGCCAAAAAGTCCATGAGCATCAATCTGGACTACAACAACTACGAGACCAAGATCCAGTCCTTCACCCACAAAAAGATCTACAATGTGATCGTCTCCAAAAAGTTTCTCACCCCGGAAGACCATGTGCTGATCATTGACGATTTCCTTGCCAACGGCTGTGCCCTGATGGGCCTGCTGGATCTGGCCCAGGAGGCCGGTGCCACAGTGGAGGGCATCGGCATTGCTGTGGAAAAGGGCTTCCAGCAGGGCGGCGAGCTGATCCGCAGCAAGGGCATCCAGCTGGAGAGTCTTGCCATTGTGGAGTCCATGAACAGCGAGACCGGCGAGATCGTCTTCCGCGAGCAGCCGCAGCAGAATTAAACAAAAAACATTGCAGCCCCGGGAAAGTCGGAAGACCTTTCCGGGGCCGTTTTTTGCTTACGCCCCGTCAAAGCTGTCACCGTCGGCGGGCAGGTCGGCAGCGGTCTGGGCGGGATCGGTATCGGTTTCCGGTTCCACGGCGCGGGGTACGCCCTTGTACACCAGCGTCTGTTCCAGAACCTCGGCGCACACCGGGGCTGAAAGGCTGCCGCCGGCAGTCGTCCAGCTGTGGGGTTCGTCCAAGCACACCAGACACAAAAACTGCGGGTCGTCGATGGGAGCCACGGCCACAAAGCTGGCAATACGGGCTTTTTCGTCGGCGCTGTCCAGCTTCTGGCTGGTGCCGCTCTTGCCGCCCACCCGGTAGCCTTGGATGCGGGCATTGCGCCCGCCGCCGTAGAGCACCACGGCTTCCATCATCTCACGCATGGTTTCAGAAGTTTCCGGTTTGATCACCTGCCGCCTGCACACCGGCTCTGTGTGCTGAAGAATGCTGCCGTCCGGGTTCAGGATATCGCTGACAAGATAAGGCTGCATCAGCCTGCCGCCGTTCACCACAGCGCACACGGCTGCGGCCATTTCCATATAGGAGATCTTGCTGCTCTGGCCGAAGGCGCAGGAGGCCAGCTCCACCGGCCCCATGCGGTCGGCGGTGTAGTACAGACTCTTTTTGGGCTCGGCGGGCAGATCGACCCCGGTTGGCTCCCGCAGGCCGAAAGCGGCAAAGTAATCGCAGAAGGCTTTCTTGCCCAGCCGCGCGCCGATCTGGATAAAGCTCTGGTTGCAGGAATTTTCCAGCGCCTGGGTCACGGTCTGGCTGCCGTGGCGCTTGTGGTTGGCGCAGTGGAACCGTGTGCCCGCCACCGAGATGGACTCGCCGCAGTAAAAGGTGGAGTTTTTGCTCACAGCCCCGGCATCCAGCGCGGCGGCGCAGGTGATGAGCTTGAACACGCTGCCCGGCTCGTACAGGTCGCTGACGGCCTTGTTGCGCCACTGGGTCTGCTGGGCCAGCTGCAGGGCGGCAGCGCGCTCGCTGCCGGTAAGGGCATCCACGGCCTTGCGGGCGGCTGCATCGTAGATCACGCGCGGCTGGTTCGGGTCGTAGGCAGGCGTGGTGGACATGGCCAGCACGGCCCCGGTGTTCACGTCCATCACGATGCCTACGGCGCGCGCCGCCACATGATGCTCCTTGACCGCATAATCCAGCGCGTTTTCAAGGTAATGCTGGATGTTGGCATCGACAGTCAGCCGCAGGCCGCTGCCTTCCAAGGGCACTTTTTCGGTCTCGTAGCTCTGCTCCAGTGTGTAGCCCCAAGCGTTGACGGCGGTGAGCACCACACCATTCTGCCCGGTGAGCACATCGTTATATTTCAGCTCCAGCCCGCTCACACCGGCGTTGTCTACATTGGTAAAGCCCAGCACACTGGCCAGAAATTCCCCCTCCGGGTACCAGCGCTTGGAGTCCTGATTGATGCGGATGCCGGTGATGCTGTTCTCTTCACAAAAATCCCGTACGCGGTCGGCGGTGCCGCGCTCCACGCGGTAGCGCAAAAGGCAGTCGTTGGAGGTGCGGTCACTGAATTTTTCCAGCAGCTTCGCTTCGTCCAGCTCCAATATTTCCGCAAGGCCCTGCGCGGCAAGGCTGAGCTTTTCCTCCGGCATCTCGCGCGGGGAGGCCCGCAATGTCCAGCAGCTGCTGTTGGCGGCAAGCAGTACACCGTCGGCGCTGTAGATACGGCCCCGGTCGGCAGGCACCACAGTATCGCGCAATTGCTGGCCGAGGGCACGGCTCGTATACCAGTCGCCTGAAAACAGCTGCAGATACGCCAGCCGCGCGGCAAGCCCCGCAAAGTAGACGCAGCACATCAACGCGGCCACCAGCCGTGCCCGGGCATGGAATGCCCGTTCCGGCAGGGTGCGCAAGGGGCGCGGCTCCGGTTTTGGCATGGCAGGCACCTCCTTCTCTGGGCAAGTGTATGCGCCGGTGTGCCGGGGATATGACTAACCGGCACCGCCGCCGCGTACAATAAAGGAACGGAGGTGATACGGATGCACAAAGCTGCTGCCCATGCAAAGCGCGGCCTGCCGCTGCGGCATCTGCCGGCCATGGACCTGCCGTTTCTGGTGCTGGTGCTCACGCTGGTGGGTTTTGGCCTTGTAATGCTGGGCAGTGCCAGCAGTGCAGTGGCGCTGTACCGGCGGGGCGATGCTTTTGCCTACCTGCGGCCGCAGCTGCTGTATGCTGCGCTGGGCATCGGGGCCATGTGGGTGGCAAGCCGGGTGGACTACCATATTTACCACAAGCTGGCATGGCCGCTGCTGGCGCTTTCAATGGTACTGCTGACGGCGGTGCTGTTCATGCCGGAGTACAACGGCTGCAAGCGCTGGCTGGTGCTGCCGGGCCTGGGTACACTGCAGCCCAGCGAGATCGCCAAATTTGCGGTGGTGCTGGTGTTTGCGCATATCATTGCGCTCAACCACGACCGCATGGGCAGCTTTGCGGTGGGGGTGCTGCCCTTTGCACTGGTGCTGGGAGCGGTGGCCGTGCTCATGCTGCTGGAACCGCACCTCTCCGGCACCGTGCTCATTTTGGGCATCGGCGCGGTGCTCATGTTCGTGGGCGGCACCGGCCTCAAGTGGTTCGTGCTGGCCGGGGCGGGCGGTGCAGCGGCCATTGGAGCTGCCATCATCATTATGCCGGACCTTGTGCCCTACGCGGCCAGCCGTCTCAGCTCATGGCTGGACCCCTTTGCCGATCCGCTGGGCGACGGCCACCAGACCATCCAGAGCCTGTATGCCATCGGCTCCGGGGGCGCGGCGGGCCTTGGCCTTGGCAGCAGCCGCCAGAAGCACCTGTTCGTGCCCGAACCGCAGAACGACTTCATCTTTTCCATCCTGTGCGAGGAGCTTGGCTTTGTGGGAGCCTGCGCGGTGATCCTGCTGTTTGCGTTGCTGCTGTGGCGGGGCATCACGCTGGCGGCGCATGCACCGGATCGGTTCGGTGCGCTGCTGGTAGTGGGCTTTGTGGTGCAGGTGGCCCTGCAGGCAGTGCTGAATATGGCGGTAGTCACCAACACCATCCCCAATACCGGCATCAGCCTGCCGTTTTTTTCCTCCGGCGGCACCAGCCTGATGATGCTGCTGGGCGAAATGGGCATCGTACTGTCGGTGTCCCGCGGGGAGACATAAAACCGGGCGCTCCCTGCCATAAAATGACAGCATCCGCTGCCGGTTCAGCTACAAATAACCAGACAAACAAATGGCACAACTGCAGACAAAATAAACAAAAAGCCTTCGCGCCGCATAGCATGAGGTATCTTTTGCGGAACGGGGGCTTTTTGCATGGGCGGAGATCTTATCATCACAGGCGGCATGCCGCTGAACGGCACAGTACACATCCCGGCAGCCAAAAACAGCGTGCTGCCGCTGCTGGCAGCGGCCCTTTTGTGCAATGGCACGGTGCGTTTTCTGCAGGTGCCGCATCTTGCGGATGTGGACACCAGCGTGGAGCTTTTGCAGGGTGCGGGCTGCACGGCCCGCTGGCAGGGCAGCGACATCACGGTGCAGGGCGTGCCTTCCACCTGCCGCCTTGCGCCGGAAGCCGCTGCGCGGATGCGGGCATCCATTTTGTTCTGCGCACCGCTTCTGGCACGGCTTGGCCGGGTGGAAACGGTGCTGCCCGGCGGGTGCCGCATTGGTGCAAGGCCGGTGGACCTGCACCTTTCCGGCCTTGCGCAGATGGGCGTGCACTGCCGGGAGGAGGGGGAAAGGTTGATCCTGACAGCGCCTGCCGGGCTGCACGGTGCGGACATTACACTTGGGTTCCCCAGCGTGGGTGCTACCGAGACCCTGCTTCTGGCAGCAGCTGCGGCGCAGGGCGAGACGGTCCTGCGCGGGGCCGCACGAGAACCGGAGATCAGCGATCTGGCGGCATTCCTGAACCGCTGCGGCGGCTGTGTACAGGGCGCGGGCACCAGCACCATCCGGGTGCAGGGCAGACGAATGCTGTATAGCTGCAGCTTTGCGCCCATGGCCGACCGCATCGTGGCATCCACCCTTGCCTGTGCCTGCGCGGCGGCAGGAGGCCGGGTGGAACTGACCGGCTGCAGGCCGGAGACCTATGCACCGCTGCTGGAAATTCTGGCACAAATGGGCTGCAGGGTAGAAACAGGGCCGGAAAGTGCGGTCATTACCCGGCTGGGCGCGCTGCACGGCGCGGGCAGAGTGTTTACCGGGGTATACCCGGCACTGGCAACAGACGCAGCGCCGCTGCTTGCTGCTGCCATGCTTGCCGCCGACAGCGCCAGCAGCATCGAGGATGTGGTGTTTGAGCGGAGATTCGGCTGTGCAGAGGGTTTTGCGGCTTTTGGAGCCGCTGTGCAGGTGCAGGGACGCACACTGGACATCCGGCCGGTGCGGCAGCTGCAGGGCGCGTGTGCACGGGCTGCGGACCTGCGCGGAGGCGCGGCACTGGTGGTGGCCGCGCTGGCGGCAAGGGGACGGAGCCGCATTACCGACACCGGTTACATCGACCGCGGATATGCCGGTTTTGCACAGATGCTGGCGGAACTTGGTGCCCAAATTGAGCGGGAAATGCCGCGGGAAAGCGCCAGCGAGAAAAAAACACCTTCAAAAAAGCAAAATTGACTTGCATTCAGGGCAAAAAGATGATACGATACAGTTATATAAGTGTAAGCAGATAATTTCTGTGCGCTATGCGCAGTTTTACGATAAAATCCGATGGAGGACAAAGTTATGGCACTCATGCTCGATGAAGAAATGGACGAAAACGTTACGACGATCAAGGTGATCGGCGTGGGCGGCGGCGGCGGCAACGCTGTCAACCGCATGGTCAGCGACGGCCTGCAGGGCGTCGAATTTATCGCAATGAACACCGACCAGCAGGCTCTGGCCAAGAACCACGCTGCCACCAAGGTG
This sequence comes from Faecalibacterium faecis, assembly GCF_040096475.1. NCBI lineage: Bacteria > Bacillati > Bacillota > Clostridia > Eubacteriales > Oscillospiraceae > Faecalibacterium > Faecalibacterium faecis. The sequence goes on from NZ_JBBMEP010000017.1 coordinate 12,936, forward strand.
CAGCTGGGTTCCAAGCTGACCAAGGGCCGCGGTGCCGGTGCAGACCCCGAGATCGGCCAGCGCGCCGCTGAAGAGAGCAAGGACGAGATCGCAAATGCGCTCAAGGGTTCCCAGATGGTGTTTATCACTGCCGGTATGGGCGGCGGCACCGGCACCGGTGCAGCACCCGTTGTGGCCGAGGTGGCACATGATCTGGGCATCCTGACCGTTGGAATCGTCACCAAGCCCTTCTCCTTTGAGGGCAAGCGCAAGATGGGTCTGGCAGAGCAGGGCATTGCAAACCTGCTCATGCATGTGGACAGTCTGATCGTCATTCCCAATGAGCGCCTGAAGATGATCAGCCAGGAAAAGATCACCCTGATGAATGCCTTCCAGGCAGCCGATAACGTGCTGCGTCAGGGCGTTGAGTCCATTTCCGCTCTGATCAATGTGCCTGCCTTCATCAACCTGGACTTCGCCGACGTGCGCTCCATCATGAAGGATGCCGGCTACGCACACATGGGCGTGGGCAGCGCCAAGGGCGCAGGCAAGGCCGAGAACGCCGCAAAGGCTGCTATTTCTTCTCCGCTGCTGGAGACCAGCATTGCCGGTGCACACGGCGTGATCATCAACATCACTTCCAGCCCGGACATCGGTCTGGAAGATGTGGAGACCGCAGCAGGTCTCATTACCCAGAGCGCACATCCTGATGCAAACATCATCTGGGGTACTGCGTTCGACGAGAACCTCTCGGACGAGATGCGTGTGACTGTGGTTGCTACCGGTTTTGACAACAAGAGCGCAAGCGACCTGCGCAGCAGCATCAGCAATGCAATGGGCGGCGCACAGTCCACTCCGTCTGCTGTGTTCAGCAGCGAGACTGCAAGCCCGGCAGCTTCTGCCGCAGGCGGCGCTGCACCGGCACCCACTGCTGAAAAGCCCGTGGAAGAGGACAACAGCGATAATGGCTATTACGACCAGCTGATGGCCATGCTGAACAAGCGCAGATAAAAGGCTGGCCGTCATAAGCGGATCAGGCGTATCGGATGGATCGGAGGGACACCATGGCGCAGGGCAGGCAGCAGAACAATGGTTCGCGGCAGCGCTGTGCCCAGTCTGCCGCAGCAAAGGCTCCGGCAGAGCCGCCCAAGGCGGTGTGTGCCCAGCTGGAGCAGATGAACCGAAAGCTGGCAGCGGCCAGTGCGGAAATTTTGCGCTATCAGACCCGTCTGTTTGCCTGTGAACGGCAGATGGCCGCGCTGCGGCAGGAAAATGCCCAGCTGGAAGCGGCCTGTGAGCAGGCGCGGCAGGAGGCTGAGTGCGCGAGCGCTCATGCAGAGCAGCTACGTCAGGAGCTGGCCCGCCATGCCGAAGCTGTGCGGCCTGTGCCGGTTGCGGCACATACGCCCCCGCAGCCGGAACCATCGGCAGCGCAGAGTCAGCGGCCGGAGCCGGAGGCCGAACAGCCCCCACAGCCCGGGCCGGAGGCTCCGCAGCCTGCTCAGCCGGACTGGAAGCCCCAGACCAGATTGGAGCACCTCTCGGTGGAGCTGATGAACTGGTTCGACGATATGATGGGCGCATGACGGAAAGCTGGATGACCTGCAAAAAAAGCAGATATGAGTGAAATGAAAAGCTGCTGCAAAGCGCAAAGCTGTTGCAGCAGCTTTTTTTGTGGTCCGGTAGGAAACGGAAGACCCTGCGGCCGGAAGTACAGGAGCGAGGAGCGGTTGAGATGGAACCAAAACAGAAAATACTGATCGTGGATGACTCGGAGATCAACCGCGCCATGCTCAAGGAGATTCTGGGTGAGGGCTACGAATATCTGGAAGCCGAGAACGGCCTGCGCGCGATCGAAATTCTGCGCAGACGCACCGATATCGCGCTGGTGCTGCTGGACCTGATCATGCCGGAAATGGACGGCTTTGATGTGCTGCGGGTGATGCAGTGCTATGCATGGCAGGAGGAAATCCCGGTCATTGTGATCAGCGCGGCAGAGGACAACCGAAGCGTCGAGCGCGCCTATGATATGGGCGTGGCCGATTACATCCGCCGCCCGTTCGAGCGGGTCATGGTGCTGCGCCGGGTGAAGAATGCGCTCATGCTTTACGCAAAGCAGAAGCGCCTTACCCGCCTTGTGACCGATCAGGTGTACGAAAAAGAGCACAACGGTGTGCTGATGATCAGCATTCTGAGCCATGTGGTGGAGTTCCGCAACAGCGAGAGCGGCCAGCATGTGCTGCACATCCGCACCCTGACCGGCCTGCTCCTGCATCAGCTGGCGCAGAAGACTGACCGCTACCAGCTGGATGAGAGTGATATCTCGCTGATCAGCACAGCATCGGCGCTGCACGATATCGGCAAAATCATGATCCCGGAAGAGATCCTGAACAAGCCCGGCCGCCTGACCGAGGAAGAGTACGCCACCATCAAGACCCACACCACCGAGGGTGCCAGGATCCTGAAGGAGCTTGCCATCGGGCAGGACGAACCGCTGGTAAAGGTGGCACACGCTATCTGCCGCTGGCACCACGAGCGGTGGGACGGCGGCGGCTACCCGGACAGGCTCAAGGGCGACGAGATCCCCATTGCAGCACAGGTGGTGGCACTGGCCGATGTGTACGACGCACTGACCAGCGAGCGCTGTTATAAGCAGTCCTACAGCCACGAAAAGGCCGTTGACATGATCCTGCACGGCGAGTGCGGCAGCTTCAATCCGCTGCTGATGGAATGCCTGAAAGAATCCTCGGAGTTGCTGCGCACAGAGCTGCAGCGCTCGGAGTATGACCGCGGTTTCCGCCACGAGACCCGCCGCCTTTCGGAGGAGATCCTGCACCGCGAAGCTCTGCCCCGTGAGGATCGTGCCCAGCGCCTGCTGGATCTGGAACGGGAGCGCACCGCTTTTTATGCCGAGCAGCGCGGCGGTATTCAGTTCGATTACGATATACTCAGCGGCAGCGTGACCGTGGTGAACCGCTACGAGGACCCGGTCAACCGAACCCAGAAGCTGGACTTTGATAAGGGCATGGGCCTGACATTTCTCTCCGGCAAGGACCGCCGCAAGCTGCTGGATGCCATTGCAGACGCAACGCCGGAAGAGCCGGATGCCGCATTCCCGGTGCTGATCGCGGTGAATCAGGAATACCGGCTGCACCGGCTGGTGATGCACACCATGTGGAGCCGCGCCGGTGTGCGCCACTGCGTAAGCGTGGTGGGCCAGATCACAGATGACCATGCCCGCCTGCAGGAGCTGATGCTGGGCGATGTGAACAGCGACCAGCCGGAAGCACTGCTGGAACGCCTGAAGGGCATTTTTGACATTGTGCGTCTGGTGGACCCGGAAAGCACCAAGGTGCTGAGCCTGGGCAAGGATGGCCGGCTGACCGAGATGCCCGGCACCTGCCACATGGTGTGGAACAAATCGGGCCGGTGCGAAAACTGCATTTCCAGTAAGGCCCTTGCCCGCAAGGAATCCCTGAACAAGATCGAGTTCAAAGACGATCAGGCTTATTTTGTCATGGCAAAGTATGTGGAAGTGGGCGGACGCGGCTGCGTGCTGGAAATGGTGTCCAAGCTTTCGGACGGACGCTGGCTGGATATGGGCGGCCGCCGGATGCTGCTGGACCGCGGCTCCAACTTTGACCGCAGCGCCTTTGTGGATTCGCTGACCGGGGCATACTCCCGCCAGTACTTCGAGTGCTTCCTTGCGGAGAGCGAACAGGTGGAAGGCGTAGTGATGATCGACGTGGATCACTTCAAGGAGGTCAACGACCGGTTCGGCCATCTGGTGGGTGATAAGGCCCTGCAGAGCGTGGCACAGTCCATCCTGAGCAACCTGCGCCAGACCGATGTGCTGGTGCGCTACGGCGGCGATGAATTCCTGCTGCTGGTGCCGCACATCCGGCCCGGGGAACATGTGATACAGCGCGTGCGGGAGGCTGCGGCGAGTGCCAGAGTGGAAGGCTACCCGGAGCTGGAGCTTTCGGCCAGTGTTGGCGGTGTGTGCGGTGTACATCCGCTCACCGAGGCCATCCGTCAGGCAGATGAAAAAATGTACCAGAACAAGGCCGAGCGCAAAAATTAAACAAAACAAAGCCCGGACAGGCTGCAGTGTCGCACTGCTGTGCCTGTCCGGGTATTTTTGTTTTTTCAGCGCACAGCGCTGGTGCGGTGCTCCATCAGATAGGTGGCTTCCAGATCAGCGATGTGCAGCTTGACGGCAAGGGGATACTTGTCGTAGGCTTCCGAGATGGCAAAGCAGCCGCCCCGGGCCGCATCGTCAAAGCCGCCCATGTGCCAGCGGATGGCAACGGCTTCCTCGATGTGCAGTTTCATGAACCGCTCGATGAGGAATACGCTCTTTTCGCCGTGGCCGTAGGGGAACAGATCCTCCACGCTGTAGCTGGGCACCTTTTCCCACTGGCCGGTGGCTTCGTTTTTCACGTTGCGGGTGCCGGGCTTGTAGTAGTTGGCCTTGCACAGATCGTGTAGCAGTGCACAGATGGCAAAGGTCTCCTCGCTGTCGCCCTCGGTAAAAAAGGTGTCGTGCAGCGCGTGATAGACGTTCAGGCTGTGCATACACAGCCCGCCCTCACACGCACCGTGGAACCGGGTGGAGGCCGGTGCCGTAAAGAAATCGGTCTTATGGTCCAGCCAGTCCAGCAGCTTTTCGCTGCCGGGGCGGGTGATGTGCTGCTGCCAGATCTGCAAAAACTCTTCGCGGCCGCCCATGCTTACAGCTCCAAATCGTCCAGAAGGCCCTTGAGGATGGCCATTTCGTCGTGGCTCAGGGAAATGCCCTTGCCCATGCGGGTGCCGTCCGGGGACCAGTCGCGGATGTCGTACTTGGGTTCGCCGTCGTTCCAGCTGATGAGGTTCAGCTGACGCTCCCAGCCGCGGGGGCGCTCCGAGAGAACTGCAATGCGCTGAACAACTTCATATTTGATCTCTGCCATGATGCAAAACCTGCCTTTATCTTTGTTTGCTACCATAATAAGGGAAGCGGACGCAGATTTCAACAGGTAGAGCAAAAATAATTTGAAAAATTTTTGTTAGCCGTAGGGTGCATCCTCACGCCAGTCCACAAGGCTCAGCACCTGAGAAGCATCCTCGTCCGGGGCCGGATGGCAGGAATGGGTGTGCTGGTCTGTGCTGAACAGTCCGGGTGCATAGTGGGCCATCACGCTGGTCTGCACATCCCCGGCCAAAAATTCCCGGGCGTTCTTCTGGTAACAGGCGGCCGGGGTGCCGTTGGTCATGGGCACACCCTGCGGGGCGCTGTTTGTGTCCGGGTGCGGGGTCTGGCCCGGTGTTTCGATCTGCGGCGGCACCTGTGTGCCGGGGGCAGCGGGGTAGCCTGGCAGCAGGGGATCCGGCTCCCTGCCTAGCGGTGGGCTGCAGCGGGTGCAGCTGTTTTCCGGTGCGGCGGCAGTGCCGGGCTGGTGTTCCAGCTCGTGGCGGATAAAGGGCGTCAAGCTCATTGGAAAATCACCTCCGCCCATAGGATGCCCCGAAAAGACGCAACTTATAAAGGGGCCTGCGGTGTTTCACACGATCAGTTCTACGGTAGAGCCGCCGGTGCGGGCTTTGCGCACCACAACCTGTCGGTCGATGCGGTCTTTCAGAGCACCTACGTGGGAGATGATGCCCACCAGCCGGTCGCCCTCGGTCAGCCCTGCAAGTACGCGCATGGCCTGTTCCAGCGATTCGTCATCCAGACTGCCGAAGCCCTCGTCGAGGAAGAGCGTGTCCAGACGGATGCCGCCTGCCGTGCTCTGTACTTCGTCCGAAAGGCCCAGTGCCAGCGCCAGCGATGCCTTGAAGCTTTCACCGCCGGAAAGGGTCTTGACGCTGCGGCGGGTGCCGTTGTAGTGGTCGATGATGCCAAGGTCCAAGCCGGACTGGCTGCGCTGGTTCTCGGCACCAATGCGCTCCAGCTCGTACTGCCCGGCGGTCATCTGCATCAGGCGGGTGTTGGCGTGGCGCAGGATGCGGTCCAGATAGTTCATCTGGATGTAGGCTTCCAATTTGATCTTCTGTTTGCTGGTCAAGGTGCCGCCCGCCGTGGCGGCAAGGGCACTCACCCACTGCCAGCGCTGTTCAAGCTGAGTGCGCGCTTCGGCAGCGGTGCGGTATTTTTCAGCGGCTGCACGGTTGGGCAGCCGCTGTGCGGCCAGCTGCTGGGCCTGCTCCCGCAGGGCAGTGCGGGCGGCGGCAAGGCGGACCTGTTCTGCCTGTAAAAATTCCAGCGGCTGGGCAGGCCCGGTGGTTTCGGCAGTGGCTTGCTGGGTCTGCAGGGCATCCACAGCGGCTTTGGCAGCGGCATAGGCCTGCTCTGCCTGTTTGAGGGAATGCTGAGCCTGCTCCATGCCGGTGCGCAGGGCGGTGCGGCTGGCTTCCAATGCATCCAGCGCGGCCTGTGCCTCGGCCCGCTGCGGATAGGGCAGGGCTGCACGAGCGGCAGCGGCCTGCTGTTCCAGCGCATCGGCGCTGGCATTCTGCGCGGCGGCGGTGCTGTCAGCTTCAGCGGCGGCCTGTTCCAGTGCCGGGCGCTGGCGGCTTTTTGCCTGACGGTCGGCCTCCAATGCGGTGCGGCGGGCGCAGTCTGCTTCGGCCTGCCGAAACGCGGCGACACACTCGGCCTGTGCTGCGTGCAGGGCACAGGCTTCTTCCGTCAGGACAGCGTTCATCCCCTTGAAGGTCAGCTGTACCGTCCCATCCGGGGAAGTGAAGCGCTCTGGCAATAGGCTCTCGGCATCCCGGCGCAGGGAGCGGCGGGCTTCGTCGGCTGCGGCAAGGGCGCTCTGTGCGGCAGTGCTGGCAGTCTGGGCCAGTGCATCGGCCTTTTCGGCTTCCTGCTTGGCGGCATCCACCTGCGCCTGCGTGGGGGCTGTGTGGGGCAGTTGGGCCTTTGCCGGGTGGTGGACGCTGCCGCACACGGGGCAGGGTGCACCCTCGGCCAGCGCCTGCGCCAGCAGTCCGGCCTGTGCGTCCAGAAAGGCTTTGTCCAGCGCATCCCGCCGGGCATGGGCCTGCTCCTTGGCTTCGGCGGCAGTGCGGTAGGCATCCTGCGCACGGTGGGCCTTTTGTGCCTGCTGCTGGCAGGCGGCAAGCCGCTGGTTCAGGGTGGTAAGGGCGGTGCTGCGCTGGGCCAGCTCCTTTTCCCGGTTCTGCAAGGCCAGCAGCCGGGTGGGAGCATCTTCCAGCGCGGTCAGCTCCTTTTCAGCAGCGGCCAGCGTTGTGTCCAGTGCGGCCAGCTGGGTGCGTTTCGCTCTGGCCTTGGCAGCGGCCAGCTGGGCAGCATCCCGCGCGGTCTGCTGCTGATGGCACAGGGCATCCAGCTCATCGTAGGCGGCAAGGGCCGTCTGTGCCTGCGTCACCTGTCCGGCAAGAACATCCAGCTGGGCGGCATCGCCTGCGTGGCGGGCGCTCTCGGCACGGGCAGCTTCCAGCACAGGCAGGGCAGCGGTAAGCTCTGCCTGCTTTGCGGCCAGCTTTGCGGCCAGCTGTCGGGCCTGCTGGGCAGCACCCAGCTGACGTTGTACTTCGTCCAGCTTGGCTTCGGTGTCCTTGAGGGCAGCAGCAACGGTCTCCTGCGCGGCCTGCTGGCGGGCCAGCAGACCTTCCAGCAGGGCAAGGGCCGTCTCCGGCTCGGTCTGGGCGTTCAGTGCGGCAAGGGCATCGGCATCCGGGTCGTCGGGAGAAAACCGGATGCCGGAGAGCAGACTGTCCAGCTTTGCATTCTGGGTGGTGCGCTGCTGGCTGAGGGCGGCGCTTTCGGCCTGCAGGCGCTCTTGCAGCCGGGCATAGCGCTGGGTGCGGAACAGCTTGCGGAAAATGCGGCTGCGCTCCTCGGTGGAAGCGTTGAGCAGCTTTGTGAACTGACCCTGCGCGATCATGGCGATCTGGCAGAACTGGCTGTAGTCCAGCCCGATGATCTCCTGCACGGCGGCAGTCACATCCTTGGCTTTGGTCACCGGCGGACGGCCATCGGAATAGGTGAGGGTGGCATCCGCTTTTTCGGTGGTCATGCCCTCGCCGCGGTTTTTGGGGCGCTGGTACTCCGGGTTGCGGCGCACGGTATAGCGCTGGCCGTTCACCTCAAATTCCAGCTCCACAAAGGTGGGTGTTTTAGGGCCGGCATACTTGCAGCGCAGCATGGTGCCCTCGCGTACGCCGCCGCTGGAATGATCGTACAGCGCATATGTAATGGCATCGAACAGGGTGGTCTTGCCTGCGCCGGTATCGCCGGTGACAAGGTATAAGCCGCCCCTGCCCAGCTTTGCCAGTTCCAGAACCGTCTCGGCGGCATAGGGGCCAAAGGCCGAAAGAGTGAGCTTCAGCGGTCTCATGCGTCCTCGCCCTCCTTCCAGATCTCCTCAATGAGCTGCTGGCAGAATGCCGCCTGCTCCGCCGTCAGCGGCTGATTGTTCTGCAGCTGGTAGAACGCCGAGAAGTGCTCCAGCGGGGTGATGCTCTCGGCGCGCTCCGGTGCGGTGATCTCCTGATCTTCCCGGGTGCGGAGGTTATCGTAGTCCAACCGCATCAGGTTCGGGTAGATCACCCGCAGGCGGGCCAGCGCGTCCGGCACGTCCTGCTCATCGGTCAGGGTGATGTGCAGGTAGTCGTCCACCGCAGTGCCGTCGTAATTGCGGCGGTCGGTCAGCTCCATGTAGCTGCCGCGCACTTCCCGCAGGTCGTGCTTCGGGGTAAGCGGCGTGGTGGTGATGGAAACTTCGCCCCTGAGACCGAACTCCACAAAGGTGGCGCTCTTGTGCTGGTCTGCTTCCGAAAAGGAGTATTTCAGCGGGGTGCCGCAATAGCGCACGGCATCGCGGCCCACCTTCTGGGGGCTGTGCAGGTGGCCCAGCGCCACGTAGTCAAAGGCATCGAACAGGCTGGCATCCACGCTGTCCACACCGCCCACCGAGACTTCCTCGCTCTCGCAGCAGGCAGCACCGGCCACGAACTGATGGGCCACCAGCACGCTGCGGTGGGCCGGGTCCGGCGGGCAGTGGCGCAGCACGCAGGCAAGGGCATCGTTGTAGCTCTCCACAGGCTCGTCCGGCCAGACATGCCGCACCATGGCGGGCTTGAGGAAGGGCAGAAGGTACACGTCCAGCGTGCCGTACTCGTCGGTGAGGGGGATGGGCACCGGCGCACCGGAGAACACCGGGCTGACGTACACCCGGCTGTTTTGCAGCAGGGCCGCGCCGAAGGCGATGCGGTCGGCGGAGTCGTGGTTGCCGCTGATGGCGAACACGGGCAGCCTGCGTTCGGCCAGCTGGGTCAAAAACCAGTCCAGCAGGCGCACGGCTTCGGCAGGGGGAACGGGCTTATCGTAGAGGTCGCCCGCCAGCAGCACACCGTCCACGGGCTTGCTGTCCAGCAGGGAAAGGATCTGTTCCAGAATGTACCGCTGGTCGTCCAGCATGGAGAACTCGCACACCCGCTTGCCCAGATGCAGATCGGAAAGATGCAGAAAACGCAAACGGAAACACCGCCTTTTCAGAGTTTTCTCTATTATACAGCAGGGCGGGGGTGGGGGCAAGGAAAACTCCCCCAGTCATCGCTGCGCGATGCCAGCCCCCTCGGGAATGGGGCCTTTGGCAGTGCGGAAAAGCTTCCGGTTTTGCCAGAGACTCCCTCTTTGAGGGAGCTGGCACGGCGCAAGCCGTGACTGAAGGAGTTCGCTTCCCTTAAATCAGAACATCTTCTCCCACGTTTCTTCGCCGACCACGCCGTCGGCGGTAAGGCCGCTGCGGCGCTGGAACCGCTGCACAGCCGCTGCCGTTGCTGCGCCGAACCTGCCGTCGGCGTTCAGCCGTTCACCCAGTGAATTGAGCTTCTGCTGCACCAGACGCACCGTGCCGCCGGAAGAGCCGCTGCGCAGGGCAATGCCGGGGTAGGGCACATGCAGGCCGTGCGTGGCCGTGTAGCGGGTGTAGAGCACGTTCCATGTGTTCGCGCCCACCTTGCCGTCCACATTCATCTTGTTTTTCAGCTGGAACTCCTTCACGGCGTTCTCGGTGGAAATGCCGAACTTTCCATCGGCCTTCAGCTCGCTGTACCATGTGCAGGCGTCGCGCACACCGTTGAGCCAGGTCTGCACAAGAGCTACGTCCGGCCCGGAGGAGCCGCGCTGGAGCAGGGAATAATAAGCAGGGATCGCCATAATGATCACACGCTCCTTTCGCTACATGCTATGCGGCGAAAGCGCCGGGCGTTACCCAAGCAGCACCACGTCCTCCCGGCGGGCGGTGCGCTGCTGCACCCATTCCACCAGCCGGAGCCGGAGAATGTAGTTCCCGCAGACGAGGTCGTTTTCGGCGGGCCGGGCGTAGCCCCCGCAGGCAGAGCGGCACAGGCCCGGATAGAGCACGCACCACCAGTTGCGGCCTTTTCCGGCACCGAGATCGATGCGCAGCGCGTCGTACCGCCCGGCGGGAAGGATGCCCGAAGCGTAGCGCCGGGTGGAAAAGTACATGTTTATCAGCTGCACCCGCACCGGCGTGCGGATGTTCAGCTGTGCCAGCGCGTGCCGGGCCGTGAGTTGCAGCTCAAATAGATGCCGCGCCGCCCAGGCGATCGCTTCCGGTTTGCTCTGTGCCGGGCAGGCGGTGTCCAGATAGGCAAGCACGGCATCCCGCACATGGAGCTTTGCGCTCTGGCTGGCAATGGAATCGCTCTCAGCCCGGATGTGCAGGCGCAGGGTGTCGGCGCACACCAGCGCCCCGGTGTCCAGCTGGGTGCGGCCCCATGCAAATGCCTGCCATGCGCCACACAGAGCAAGGGCGAGAAACAGGCCAAGGCAGAGCAGAGCCATCTGAGAACGTGTAAGCATTCTGGATAACATAAAAACAGACCCTTCTTCTGGAAATGTTATCCAGAGGATGGGCCTGTTGAAAAGAATTTATTCAGGAAAGAACGAACCCTCTCAGGCATTGCTGCGCAATGCCAGCTCCCCCGAGGGGGGAGCTTTTGTGCATATACCGGGAAAGTGCAGCTTCAAAGGCGAGATTGAATCGTCTGATGGATTTTTTCACAGACTGCTTCAAACTGAAGATCCACTTCATAATTAGAAAAACGAAGAACATCCAAGCCGTACTGCGAAAAGATGCTGCTCCGTTCACGGTCATACAGAAGCCCTTGTTCGGTGGTGTGTTGTGCTCCATCCAATTCGATGACCAGTTGTGCGCGAGAACAGTAAAAATCAGCAATAAAAGATTCAATGATGCGCTGCTTATAAATTTTTACCGGGTAGCGGCGCAAAAACTGATACCATAGTTTTCTTTCCTGCGGCGTCATTTCGCGGCGCAGCTCGCGTGCACGAGGCAGCATATCGCCATTTTTGGGAACGATGTTCGGTTTCATAGGAAACACCTGCTTTCGGTTTGAAAAAAGCTCCCCCTTTCGGGGGAGCTGGCATCGAGCGTATGCGAGATGACTGAGAGGGTCCTTTAGTTCTTCAGCGACTGCATGGGGGCAGGCAGGCGGCCGCCGCGGTTGATGAACACGGACGGGTCGTGCTGGTTCACGGCCATGATGGGGCCATAGCCCAGCAGACCGCCAAAGTCCAGCACCTCGCCGGCCTTGCGGCCAATGGCGGGAATGACGCGCACGGCGGTGGTCTTGCTGTTCACCATGCCGATGGCGGCTTCGTCAGCGATCAGGGCGCTGATGACAGCCGGGGTGGTGTCGCCCGGGATGATGACCATATCGATGCCCACCGAGCAGACGGCGGTCATGGCTTCCAGCTTTTCAATGGTCAGGCATCCGGTCTCGGCGGCGTGGATCATGCCGGCATCCTCGCTGACCGGGATGAAGGCACCGGACAGACCGCCTACATGGTTGGAGGCCATCACGCCGCCCTTCTTCACGGCATCGTTCAGCAGGGCCAGACAGGCGGTGGTGCCGCAGCAGCCGCAGGTCTCAAGGCCCATCTCTTCCAGAATGTTGGCCACACTGTCGCCGATGGCGGGGGTAGGTGCCAGCGACAGGTCGATGATACCGGCGGGCACACCCAGTGCCTGAGAAGCCAGATTGGCCACCAGCTGGCCCACGCGGGTGATCTTGAAGGCGGTGCGCTTGACCAGCTCTGCCACCTCGTCGATGGGGGCATCCTTGGGCAGGCGGGCCAGTGCAGCGCGCACAGCGCCGGGGCCAGAAACGCCCACATGGATCTCACAATCCGGCTCGCCGGGGCCGTGGAATGCACCGGCCATGAAGGGGTTGTCCTCCGGTGCGTTGCAGAACACCACCAGCTTTGCGGCACCGATGCACTGACGATCAGCCGTCAGCTCGGAAGCCTTCTTGACGGCCTCGCCCATGAGCTTGACGGCGTCCATGTTCAGTCCTGCCTTGGTGGCACCGATGTTCACCGAGCTGCACACGATGTCGGTCTCGGCCAGTGCGCGGGGAATGGACTCGATCAGGCGGCGGTCACCGGCAGAAAAGCCCTTGTGCACCAGAGCACTGTAGCCGCCCACAAAGTTTACACCCACCTTTTTACCGGCGGCATCCAGAGTTTTTGCAAACTCCACAGGGTCGGCATCCGGGCAGGCACCCAGCAGCATGGCGATGGGTGTGACACTGATGCGCTTGTTGATGATGGGAATACCGTACTCGGCACTGATATGCTCCACCGTGGGCACAAGGTTTGCGGCCTTGGTGGTGATCTTGTTATAGATGTTCTCGCACGCCTTCTTCGGGTCCGGGTCGATGCAGTCCAGCAGGCTGATGCCCATGGTGACGGTGCGCACGTCCAGATTGTCCTGAGTGAACATCTCGATGGTCTCGAGGATGTCACCGGTATTAAACATACTCATAGCTGTGTACTCCCTCCATCAGATGGTGTGCATGGCATCAAAAACTTCCTGACGGGTAACATTGATCTGCATGCCCATCTCGGCAGCCAGCGCGTCGGTACGCTTGTGCAGCTCTTCGTGGCTCACATTGCAGTTGCTGATATCCACCAGCATGATCATGGCGAACATGCCCTGCAGGATGCTCTGGGTCACGTCCTCGATATTGATATTCAGTTCGGTGCACAGACCAGCGACCTTGGCAACAACGCCCACGGTATCGTGACCAATGACGGTAATGAATGCTTTCATCGTTTCCACCCTCGTTTTCCTTTTGATGAACGGTGCCGCAAGCGTTCCGGCACACTCTTACTCTTCCAGTATAGCAGATTTGGCAAAATTTGAACACACTTTTTGTAAAAAAGAACAGACACGAGGGGAAAAAGACATTCTATCCCAAAAATTGGGTGCAATCTTTTACAGCTTGTGCTATACTTATAGATAATTTATTTCCCGATTACGGGCTGAGAAGGAGCAAAATACTATGGAACAGCTTTTGAAGATCCTGGAAGACAATGCGCGGCTGCCCATTGAGGATATCGCCACGATGCTGAATAAATCCCCCGCCGAGGTGGCGGCCATGATCGATCTGGCCCGGGCGCAGGGCATCATCAAGGGCTACAAGACCCTCGTGGACTGGGAAAAGGCCGGGGTCAACCGTGTGGAGGCCGTCATCGAGCTGAACGTCAGCCCCAAGAAGAGCCGCGGCTTTGACGAGATCGCAGCCACCATTGCCGCCTTTGACGAGGTGGAGAGCGTGCTGCTGATGAGCGGCGGCTACGACCTGCAGCTGGTGATCAAGGGCCAGACCTTCCAGGAGATCGCTCTGTTCGTGGCAAAGCGCCTTTCTCCGCTGGACGATGTGCTGTCCACCGCCACCCATTTTGTGCTGCGCACCTATAAAAAGGAGGGCCGCCTGTATCAGGACGAAGAAATCGATGAAAGAGAGTGCACGGTGCTGTGATGGACTACGATAAACTGATCGCGCCTGCCGCTGAGGCCATGCGCCCCTCCGGCATCCGCAAATTTTTCGATCTGGCTGCCGAAATGCCCGAGTGCATCAGTCTGGGCGTGGGCGAGCCGGACTTCAAAACGCCATGGGCTGTGCGCGAAGCCGGCATTGAGAGTCTGGAACATGGCCGCACCCGCTACACCTCCAACGCAGGCCTGAAGGAGCTGCGCGCCGAGGTGGCAAAGTATCTGGAACGCCGCATGGGCCTGCACTACGACCCGCTGCACGAGGTGCTCATCACGGTGGGCGGCAGCGAAGCCATTGATATGTGCATCCGCACGCTGGTGCAGCCCGGGGACGAGGTCATCATCCCGGAGCCCTGCTTTGTGTGCTACGAGCCCATCACCACCCTGTCCGGCGGTGTGCCGGTGCATGTGGCCTGCCGTCAGGAGGACGAGTTCCGCCTGCGTGCCGATGCGCTGAAAGCAGCCATCACCCCCAAGACAAAGCTGCTCATCATGCCGTTTCCCAACAACCCCACCGGTGCGGTGATGGAGCGCGAGGATCTGGAAGCCGTTGCAGAGGTGCTGCGCGGCACCAACATCATGGTGCTCTCGGATGAGATCTACGCCGAGCTGAACTACGGCCTGCGGCCTCATGTTTCCATTGCCACCCTGCCCGGCATGGCCGAGCGCACCATCGTGGTGAACGGCTTCTCCAAGACTTACGCCATGACCGGTTGGCGTCTGGGCTATGCCTGCGGCCCGGCACCCATCATCCGGATCATGACCAAGATCCACCAGAGCGCCATCATGAGCGCTCCCACCACCAGCCAGTACGCCGCCATCACTGCTCTGAAGGAGTGCGACGGCGAGATCGACCGCATGCGCGACGAGTACAATATGCGCCGCCGCCTTGTGGTGAAGTCCTTTAACGATATGGGCCTGACCTGCTTTGAGCCGCGCGGCGCGTTCTACGCCTTCCCCTGCATCAAGAGCACGGGCATGAGCAGTCAGGATTTCTGCACGAAGCTGCTGGAACAGAAGCATGTGGCCATCATCCCCGGCGACGCCTTTGGCGCTTCCGGCGAAGGCTACGCCCGCATTTCCTACGCCTACAGCGTGGAGCATCTGAAGGAAGCGCTCCGGCGCATCCGGGAATTCCTGCAGGAAAACAGCATCTATCACGGCATCTGAGGAGGAACAAATGGCAAGGCTGAACTGCGTGACCATTCTGGCCCCCGCAAAGCTCAATCTGGCGCTGGACGTGGTGGGCCTTCTGCCGGGCGGCTACCATGATCTGGACATGACCATGCAGGCCATCACCCTGTACGAGCGGGTGGTGCTGCGCCGCAGCCCCTACCTGAACCTGCGTCTGCCGGGCAGTCTGGTGGCCCCCAATAACAAAAACACTGCCATCAAGGCAGCGCTGGCCTTTTTTGACTACACCGGTCTTCTGGCGGGCGTGGACATCACAATCTATAAAAATACCCCGGTGCGGGCGGGCATGGCGGGCGGCAGTGCCGATGCCGCCGCTGTTCTGGTGGGCATGAACGAGCTGTACGGTGCGCACCTTTCCATGAGTGAGCTGTGCGCGCTGGGCGCAAAGATCGGTGCGGATGTGCCCTTTGCCCTGATGGGCGGCACCTGCCGGGTGCAGGGTGTGGGCGATTTTCTCAAAGCGCTGCCGCCGGTGCCGGAGTGCTGGTTCACGGTGGTGATGCCGGACTACGGCGTTTCCACCCCGGAGGCCTTTGCGGCCTATGACCGGGTGGGCAGCAGCATCCACCCGGACTGCGGAGCGCAGGAAGCCGCTATCCGTGCCGGAGATCTGGATGCCCTTTGTGCCGCCGCCGGCAATGCGCTGGAAGAGTGCAGCGGAGCAAAGGATACCGGGGCCATCAAGGCCCTGCTGCGGGAGCATGGCGCTGTCACCGCCCTGATGACCGGCAGCGGTGCGGCGGTGTTCGGCGTATTCCGGGACGAAGGGGCCGCACGGGCTGCTGCACAGGCCGCAAAGCGGCGCTGGAAGCAGGTGTACGTGGCGCAGCCTGACCGCGGCGGCGCACGGGTGAGCCGATAAAAATGCATAGACCTCCTTCCCACGGGGCATACTGCCCGCAAAGGAAGGAGGTCTTTTTTGTGCAGACCTTTTATAAAATCTGTCTGATCTTAATGATCGTGGGCGGCATCAACTGGGGCCTTGTGGGGCTGTTCCAATTCGATTTTGTGGGCTGGCTGCTGGGCGGCAGCGCATCCATCTGGTCGCGCATCGTGTTCACGCTGGTGGGCATCGCAGCCCTGTGCGGCATCCCGGGGCTGTTTTCGGACGATAGTTCTGAAAATTGAAAGCGGCCTCGCCCTCTCAGGCGCTGACGCGCCAGCTCCCCCAAAGTGGGAGCCTTTGGCAGTCAGTGCGGACTTCATCGTTATGCCAAGGCCTCTCCCTTTGGGAGAGGTGGATTTGCGAAGCAAAGACGGAGAGGGCGAGCTCGCTAAAACAAAAGCACCTGCGGTTGATTCTGCAGGTGCTTTTGCTTGTTGACTCAATTACTGCTTCCGTCAAGATCATCCCAGCCTACCAGATCCGGCAGGGTGAGCGTCTCGTCGGAGCAGTGGGGGTGTGCACGCCGCTGGTCCTCGGCCATGGTGCGCACCACCTCGCGGGTGATCTCGCGGATGGCGGCGCAGTCCTCCGGCAGGTCGGTCTGGCTGCGGCCGGAGTGGGTAAACAGGATCTTACCCATGTGGCCCACCACCAGCGTCAGCGGCAGCTGCTGCGGAGCATTGCTGTTGTAGCGGTAGCCCTGCTCTTTGGCCGCTTTGTAGATGCGCTGGGCCGCAAAGCTCCAGCTCAGGATGCCGCGGGCCTGTTCTACGCCAAGGTAGCCGTACAGCACCCCCGGCGCGTCGCAGATGAGGGTGAAGGGAAACTCGGCCCCCTGTGTGGCCTTTGCCACCATGCGGGGCGAGGAACGCACCACGCAGGCCAGCCGCACGCCGCGCAGTCTGGGCAGGGTCTGCAGGTAGCGGGTCAGATATTCCCGCGTGACAGGGTGGTCAAAGGCAGGCAGGAAGATCATGACCAGAGGGTGCTCCCCTTCGCACAGCTTGTAAAAATCATTGCCCGGTGTGGTGGGGGTATCAAAGGTAAAGCGGGGGATGGAGGTGCCCACCAGATGTTCTGACTTCATGCCGCAATGCACATCCTTTCAAGATAATAAAAAATCCACACACTGCATCTCTGCAGAAAGTGCAGAGGACAGAGGTGGATGGATTGCTATAAAAAGATCCCGCCCGGTCGTCTGCGGTCAATCAAACCTACCCTTACGGACAGGTGGGTGCCCTGTCTCCGGGTTCGCGCTTCCTCATCGAGCCTTCATGGTCGACCCATGACGGGGAGGTCTGCAATCCACCGGGGAACTCCAAGCTCCCGTTGAATGATTAGTAGGATCATATAAACCGCAACAAATCGAGCCGGGCAGGAAGTTTTGCCGGGTAATTTGTCTGGAATTATTCTTCGATGTCGTACTCGTCGCTCAGGCGCTCTTCAAACAGCTTGCCCAGCTCCAGCAACAGCTCGTCGTCGTCCACGACATCCAGATATTCGCCTTCATCGTCTTCGCCAACGCTCAGAATGACCAGCTGAGCATTCTCAGCTTCCTCTTCGGTCTCGGCGTATTCCACAGCAGCCAGATAATGCACACCCTTGTGGTCCAGCGCATCGATCACTTCAAATGTGATCTCGTTGCCGTCCTCATCCTCCAGGGTCATCAGGTCGGGCTGATCTTCTTCGGTATTAGGGTTCTTGATTTCGTCAGACATAGATATTGTCTCCTGTATCGTGTCATAAAACGGGCTGTTTGTGTGCCGCCCGCTTGGCCTGCATATAGTGTAGCGTTTTTTTGCCTGCTCGTCAAGATGCTTTTTCGCACAGAAATTGTGCAGCAAATTTTCACGCATTTGCTCTCGCACTCTGCGGAAGAATATGATATACTATCCTCTGAATCTTCTGTGCACGGTGTGCCGTGCAGGTTACTATAGAGTATGGAGCGTGGGCGGAAATGATGCATAAAAAAAGATGGGCGGCGTTTGTGCTGGCAGCGGCGCTGGTGCTGACGGGCTGCAGTGCCGGGAGCTTTCTGCACTTTGGCAAAGGCAGCGGCGGCAGTACAGTCCAGAAGATCGACCGCCCGGCAGTGGAATCGGCAGAGCTGCAGTTTGCCCACCCTGCGGCGGGGGACACCATTGCGGTGTTCGATACCTCGGCAGGCGTGTTCAAGGCGGTGCTTTTCCCGGACAAGGCCCCGCAGGCCTATGATAACTTTGCGGGCCTTGTGCAGGCAGGCTACTACAACGGCCTGACCTTCTCCCGCGTGGAGAGCGGCTTTGTGGTGGAGGCCGGGCAGGGGGCCGACGGCAGGGGCAGTACCATCTGGAACGGCAGCCGCTACCCGGCTGAGACCACCGACAACCTGCACCATTATTCCGGTGCCCTGTGTATGGGCACCGATGCTTCCGGCGAGTGCGCCAGCGTTTTTTACGTGATGCAGACGCTGCCGGGAGACCAGTCGGTGACGCAGGAGCTTGTGGACCAGATGAACAGCGCGGGCTACCGCGCAGAGGTGGTTTCGGCCTATCAGACCGCCGGCGGCGCGCCTTATCTTGACTACACCGATACCGTGCTGGGGCAGGTGTACGAGGGCATGGACGTGGTGGATGCCATCGGCCAGACCGCCGTGGACGAAAACCAGAAGCCCCGTGAGGACATCACCATCAACAGCGTGAGCATCGAGACCTATCAGTGAACCAAAAGGCACCCGCAGCGTTCAAAACTGCGGGTGCCTTTTTTATAACTCCTTCAGTCGCCTGTGGCGACAGCTCCCTCAAAGAGGGAGCCCTTGGCAGTGCGGCAAAGTTTTCCTTTTCGCCAGAGCCTCCCTCAATGAGAAAGACTTCCCCCGGCCGGGGGAAGATGTCACGCAAGTGACAAAAAGGGGAGCAGTGGCATCGCGCCAGCGATGACGGAAGGAGTTGAATCAGATTTCCCCCGGATGTTCCTTCCGCCATGCAAGATAATCGTCCAGAATAACGGTGGCGCTGACCGAATCCAGGATCTCCTTGCGCTTTGTGCCAAAGGTGCCGCTTTCGTCCAGAATGTCGGCGGCGGCGCAGGTGGTCTGGCGCTCGTCCCACATGCGTACCGGCAGGCCGCTCCAGATCTCGACCGTCTTTGCCAGCTTGCGGCTCTTGATGGCGCGTTCGCCCTCGGTACCATCCATGTTCAGCGGCAGGCCGATCACGATCAGCTCGGCTCCGATCTCCTTGGCCACTTCGCACACCCGTGCCGCCACCTTGTTGCGGGCTTTCAGGGTGATCTGCGGGGTGATGGCCGTTGTAAGGAACTCGGTGCGGTCACAGGTGGCAAGGCCGGTGCGGCTGTCGCCGTAGTCAACAGCTAAAATTTTCATACAGGCTTCCTCTCTTGTGTGGAAAAGTTTGTCGGTTCAAGTGTACCACAGCTGCAGGCTAAAGGGTAGAGAATCACACTTTTTTTGAGAGGATTTTCGTGTTACAATAAACAAAGATCGTTTTTTTAGGAGGAAGTGCCCCATGCTCAAACTGGTTTTAGGCGGCTCCGGCAGCGGCAAAACGACGCTGCTCTATTCTCGCATCCGTGCCCGGGCCGAGGCAGGCCGGCGCAGCATCCTTCTGGTGCCGGAACAGTTCACTTCCAGCACGGAGGGCCGCATCTACCGGGAACTGGGCGATGCTCTTTCCGGCATGGTGGAAAGCTTTTCCTTTACCAGTCTGGCCGAGCGCATCCTCTCTGCCGAGGGCGGCGCGGCGGTGCAGACCCTTTCGGACGCGGGCCGCGCCGTGCTGGTGCGCCGCGCGCTGGAAGAGCTGCAGGATCATGTGCATTACTACTACCGCCACCGCCGCAGTGCGGCCTTCTGCCAGATGGCGGCCCAGACCATCGACGAGCTGAAAAGTGCCGGCCTTTCCGGCGCACAGCTGGCAGAGCTTGCGCCGGACTGCGGGCCGGAAAGCGGCAAGCTGAGCGAGCTGGCACTGATTTTTCAGGGGTACGAAACGCTGCTGGCGGGCACCGGCATGGACCCCGCCGACCGGCTGGAGCTGGCGGCTGACCGGCTGGAAGCCGCTCTTGCCCGGGGCGAACTGCCGGACTTTCTGCGGGAGCGGGAAGTGTTCATTGACGAGTTCGATACCTTCAACGCACCCAAAAAGCGGCTGATGGGCGCGATGCTGGCGGCGCTGCCCACCGTCACGGTGGCCCTGTGCGACGACGGTGCGCCCATGGTGCCGGGGGATATGGGGCTTTTTTCCGGCGCAAAGCAGGTGGCCGCACAGCTGCGGCAGCTGGCCCGCAAAAACGGTGCTGATGCGGCAGTGCCGGAGCTGCTGCGCCGCGACCTGCGCCATAAGGATGCACCCGGCCTTGCGGCTGTGACAGAGCTTTTGGAGACTGGCACCTGTGAGGTGCCGCCCGCTGCGCCGGAGGTGCGGCTGTTTGCCGCTGCCAGCCGGGAAGAGGAAGCCCGCTGCACCGCTGCGGCCATCCGCCGCCTGATGCGGCAGGGCGTGCGCTGCAGCAAAATGGCCGTGGTCTGCCGCAATATCCCGGATTACCGTGCGGCCATCCGGTACGAGTTCCGCATGGCAGATATCCCGCTTTACTGCGATGAACCCACCACCCCGGAGTTCAGCGCCCCGGCTACGGCGGTGCGTGCACTGCTGGCACTGCTGCGCGGTGCGGATATGACCGAAAACCTGACCATTCTTGCCAAGACCGGCCTGTGCGCTCTGACCGAGCCGCAGGTCTGCGCGCTGGAAAACTATGCCTATACCTGGTCACCCAATGCGGCGGCATGGCGCACAAAATTTGAGAAAAGCCCCAAGGGCTTCGGCGAAAATGAACTGTCCGATGAGGATGCAAAAACGCTGGAGGATGCCGAGACTGCCCGCCAGCTGCTGGTAACAGCCGTGGACGAACTGCGCAGCAAGGTGCGGGGCGGCAGCGCCGAACAGATCAGCCGGGAACTGTATTTCTGCCTGAAAAAGCTGGGTGCAGAAGAGCAGCAGGCAGCGCTGGTGGAAGCCGTCCGCACTGCCCGGGGCATCCCGGCGGCAGAGGAAGTGGCCCGCGAGTGGAACGTGGTGATGCAGCTGCTCAACGAGATGGCCCACCTGCTGGGCGGGCAGGGTGTGACCTTTGCAGAATATGAGGACCTGTTCAGCCTGCTGCTGCGCTCTTCGGACCTTGGGCACATCCCGCAGACGCTGGATGCCGTGGTGCTGGCAAGCGCGGGCAAAATGCGTCTGGACGCGCCGGACTATGTGTTCGTGCTGGGCCTTGCAGAGGGCGAATTTCCCTGTGCACCGTCCGAGACGGGCCTTCTGACCCACGCCGACCGCGATGTTCTGATGGCAAAGCAGATCGATCTGCCGGACTGCTTTGAGAACCGCGTGGTGCGCGAGCAGGTGTGCGTTTACAAAGCCCTCACCGCACCGGCAAAGGGGTTGTGGCTCAGCTGGCCCAAGGGGCAGGGCAAGACCCTGTGCGCAGCGCTGGAACCCATCGTGGAAGCCCTGCACCCGGCGGCACCGGAGCTGGAGCTTCCCGACCTTGCAGCCACCCCCGCCGATGCACTGGATACGCTGGGCGGCTGGCCGCTGACCGACACGGAACGCGCCAGCCTGACTGAGGCGCTGCGTCTGCCGCAGACGGATGCGCCCCGGGGCCTTGCTCTGCTGCGCCGCATGGAGGAGGAACCGCCCCGGCAGGTGAACGATCTCCCCGCGCTGAGCGGCCTGCTGGGGCAGCGGCTGCGCATTTCGCCCAGCCAGCTGGAAAAATACTATACCTGCCGGTATGGCTATTTTTTGCAGTATGTGCTGGGCCTGAAGCCCCGCAGACGGGCCGAGCTTTCTGCCGACCAGAGCGGCACCCTGATGCACTGGGTGCTGCAGATGGCGCTGGACCCGCACCCGGATGCGGATAATCCCTGCGCCGGGCTGGCCCCATTTCTGGAGCTGGACGATGATGCCATGGCAGAGCTTGCCAGCCTGCTGGTGGACGAATATGCAAAGCGCTATCTGCCGGAGGATACGGCCCGGTTCGCCTATCTGCTCTCGCGGCTCAAAAAAAGCATGACAAGCCTTTTGTGCTACCTGCGGGACGAACAGAAGCAGTCCTGCTTCCACCCGGCAGCCTGTGAGCTGCGCATCGGCTCCGGGGAGGACGCCGTGCCCGGGCAGGTGTATCATCTCTCGGACGGGCGCACCGTGCAGCTGGTGGGCACGGTGGACCGCGCCGACGAGTGGGTGGAGGAAAACGGCACCCGCTGGGTGCGGGTGGTGGACTATAAGACCGGCACCAAAAAACTGAACCTGAAAGAGGTCTACTGCGGGCTGGACTGCCAGATGCTTTTGTATCTGTTCAGCCTGACGCGGGATAAGAGCGGCCGCTTTACCGGTGCGGAACCGGCAGGCGTGCTGTATCTGCTGGCAGACCCGGCCCCCAAGACCACCAACCGCCAGCAGGCACAGCAGGACGTGCAGTACGAGCTGGACGGCCTTGTGAGGGACGAGCAGAAGGTGTTCGATGCCATGGATGCGGATGAGACGGGCCGCTACCTGCCCTTTGGCTACCGCAACGGTGTACCCAGCCCCAGCCAGAAGGATAAGCGTGCCGATATTGCAAAGCTCAACCGCATCCAGCTGCATCTGGATGATCTTGTCACCCAGATGGGCCAGCAGCTTTACGATGGGCAGATCGCTGCGGAACCGCTGGTGGCCGGGGCGGGCAGGAACCCCTGCGTCTGGTGCGACTACAGCTTTATCTGCTGCCACGAGACCGGCATCGGCGAGCGGGCGCTGGAGGCCCCGGCCAAGCCCTTTGAGCCGGAAGAGACTGAGAACGAGAAGGAAGGTGAGCAGGCATGAGTGAACCCAAATGGACTCCGGCCCAGCGCGCTGCTATTGAGGACCGGGGTGGTGCGCTGCTGGTGAGCGCAGCGGCGGGCAGCGGCAAAACAGCCGTGCTGACCGAACGCGCCGTGCGGCTCATCACCGATCCGGACCACCCGGTGGATGCGGACAAACTGCTCATCGTCACCTTTACCAATGCGGCGGCGGCAGAGCTGCGGGCACGCATCGGGCAGGCACTGCTGCGGCTCAGCCAACAGCAGCCCCACAACACGAGCCTGCGCCGCCAGCGGATGCTTTTGCAGCGCGCACCCATCTGCACCATTGACGCGTTCTGTCTGGACCTGCTGCACAAGCACTTTCAGGCACTGGACATCCCGCCGGACTTTGCCCCGGCAGACCCCGGCAGCGTGGAGGTGCTGCGGGCTTCGGCGCTGGCCGAAACGCTGGAAAATGCCTACCGCGACCCGGACTTCTGTGCCTTTGCAGACCTTTACGGAAAGGGCCGCACCGATCAGGCCGCAGGCAATACCATCCTGCATGTGTACGATTTTCTGCGCGCTCTGCCGGACTACGACCGCAGGCTGGACGAATATCTGACACCATGGCAGCGGGAAAACGGCTTTGCTTTTACCTGCTGGCATGACCTGCTGCTGGCGGAGGCGGCCCGCTGCGCAAAGGCCGCGCGGGAACTGCTGACGGCAGCGCTGGCAGACTGTAAGGAAGACTTTGTCCTTGCACAGGCACAGGCCGAGGAAAAAGGCAAGACCGCTGCTTCCAAGGCAAAGGCCGTGGCCGGTGTCAACGATAAATTTGCAGAGCCGCTCTCCCGGCTGGAAAGCGCCGCCGCCTTGCTGGGCGAGGTGGAACGGCTGGCTGCGGCAGGGCAGTGGACACCGCTGTACGATAAGCTGACACCCTATGTGCTGGGCATGGAGGAGATACCCGGCTTCAAGGGCATGAAAAAACGGCTGACCGGCGATCATAAGGCGGCGGTCAGAACCCGCGCAGACGAAGCTGCCAAGCTGTTTGAGCACATTACGGAGCTTGTCTCCTGCAGCGAGGAGGAAGCCGAAGCCGACCGCAGAGCGGCCCTGCCCCGGCTGCGGGCGCTGTTTGCCGCCGTGCGGGATTTTGATGCCCGCTTCTCGGCAAAGAAAAAGGAACGCAAGCTGCTGGAATTCAGCGATTTTGAGCATCAGGCCCTGCGGCTGCTGCGCACACCGGATGGCGTGTGCACCCCGCTGTGCCAGAGCATCCGGCAGAGCTATGCCGCCGTGATGGTGGACGAATATCAGGACACCAACGCTTTGCAGGATGCCATTTACCGCTGTCTTGCTTCCCCGGCGGGGGATGACCTGTTCCTTGTGGGCGACCTGAAGCAGAGCATCTACCGCTTCCGTCAGGCCGACCCAAGCATCTTCCGGGCTAAGCTGAACGCATGGGCACCGTTGCCCAGCGGCACTGCCCGCCCCCGCCCGGAGGGGGGTACGGCAGGCGGAAACGCTCTGCTGGCGCTGGATGCGAACTTCCGCTCCGCCCCGCAGGTGGTGGCAGGCATCAACTTTATCTTTGAACAGCTCATGACCCCCCAGCTGGGCGATACGGCTTACGGCGACGGCCAGCGGCTGGTGTGCGGTGCACCCGGCGAATACGCCGGCAGTGTGGAAGCGCACTTCCTGCCCGACGACACCGCTGAGACCGACGCGGCGTGGATCGCCCAGCGCGTTGAAGAACTGGTGAAAAACGGCGAACCAGTGCGGGACGGCAGCTCCACCCGCCCGGTGCAGTACGAGGATTGCTGCATCCTGCTGGCGGCGCGCGGCGACTTCCTCGCTTATGAGGAAGCGCTCACGGCCCGGGGCATCCCGGTGTATGCGGATGCGCGCGAAAACCTGATGGAAGCAGCGCACATCCGGCCGCTGATCTCGCTTTTGAAGGTCATCGACAACCCGGCGCAGGATATCTACCTTGCCGCCGCCATGCTGGGGCCGATGTTCGGCTTTACGGACGACGACCTTGTACGCCTGCGTGCCCAGAGCGCCGCAATGCAGAAAAAGGCGCAGGAGGAACAGGGCGCGAAGGAAACGGGCAAAAGGGCTTCCCGCATGAGTCTGTACGGCGCAGTGCTGCAGGTGGTGCAGAATGGTGATGAAACTCCGTTCACCCAAAAGGTGAAAGACTTTTATGACCGACTCACCGCACTGCGGCGCATGGCCCGCAGTGCCCCGGCAGAACAGCTGCTGGAAGAGATCTTTGTCTCCACCGGCTATCTTGCTGCGCTGGGCGTACTGGAAAACGGTGCGCACCGCCGGGAAGATGCCCGGCGCTTTGCGGCTTTCTGCGCACAGACCGGTGCAAACGGCATCTCGGCGCTGGTGCGTGCCATCGACGCGGCGGCGCAGGCCGGTTCTACCGGGCAGGACACTGTGCCCGGCGGTGCGCGGCCTGGCTGTGTGACCATTATGACCATCCACCGCTCTAAAGGCCTGCAGTTCCCGGTGGTGTTCGTGGGCGACACGGCCCGGCACTTCAACCTGAGCGACACTTACCAGCCGGTGCTGCTGCACCGGGAATACGGCGCGGGCCTGCGCCTGCGCCCGGAACAGGGCGAGAGCATGTACAAGACTGCAGCCTACGCAGCCCTTGCCAGCGTCCATGCGCAGGAAACGCGCAGCGAGCAGATGCGCCTTTTATATGTGGCGCTCACCCGTGCACAGGATAAGCTGATCCTCACGGTGCCGCTGGGCATGACCAAGACCGGCAATCCCTTTGCCAAGGCGGCAGCATTCCTTGCTGCGGGCGCGGGAGAAACGCTGAACCAGCAGGCGGGCAGCTTTGCCGACTGGCTGCGTGCAGCGCTGCTGGTGCATCCCTTCGGCGGACCGCTGCGGCGGCTGGCAGGAGATCTGGAACTGCCCTTTGTGTTTACGGAAAGTGAGATCATGGTCACGGTGCAGGAAGCTCAGCCGGAGCCGGAAACACCGGAACAGGAACCGGAAGCGGCAGAGCCTGTCCCGGCAGACCCGGCATTGGTGGCTCAGCTGCAGGAGGGCTTTGCATGGCGGTATCCGGCGGCAAAACTGGCTGCGGTGCCCGCCAAGGTCAGCGTGACCAGCATCGTGCACAAGGCCGAGCAGACCACGCTGGAACGCCCTGCTTTCCTCTCCAAAGACGGCCTGACTGCCGCCGAGATGGGCACGGCTCTGCACGCTTTTCTGGAACATGCGGACTTTGCCTCCCTTGCTGCTGCCAAAGCGGCGGGCACGCTGGAGGAAGCCATCCTTGAAGAGCGCCAGCGGCAGGTGGACACCCGGCTGGTGGCCCCGGAAATTGCGGAAAAACTCAATGCAGGCCGCATCCGCCGCTTTGCCGAGAGCGAAGCCTTTGCAAAGATCTGCGCAGCCGAAAAGGTGCTGCGGGAGCTGGCCTTCATCACGGCGCTGCCCGCGTCGGCCGTGCTGACGGCACAGGGAGCTTCCGCGCAGGAAGCCGCCGCCGTGCAGGATGAGCAGGTGCTGGTGCAGGGCATTGCAGACCTTGTGCTGGTGTTCCCGGATCATCTGGAACTGCTGGATTACAAGACCGACCGCCGCAAGACCGAAGCGGACTTCCTGAGCGCCTACCGCCCGCAGCTGAACCTCTATGCTCTTGCCATCGATAAGCGCTTTGCGCCGAAGAAGGTAACGTATAAGGGCATCTACTCGCTGGAGCTGGGGAGGCTGATCGAAGCGTAGGAGAACGTCGGTGCCGCCCACTCCGGCCTGCTTCCGCTCGCCAGTCCATCCAGCGTGAGAAGCCCTCGCACTTCCCGTTAAGGCTTTTTGGTCGATTTTAATTGCAGCCTACACTTTAGACCATGGCTTCGCGTCATCCTGCCGGAGTGGGCGGCACCGATGCCCGGGCAGATGCTGCTCCCTGATGGCCTGCCTTTCGGAAAAGTCATATTTTTCCCGCAAAACGCATAAAAAGTGCTTGACAGCGCTTTCTGCCTGTGGTAGAATAACCGAGTAAAGAAAGCAGCTACGGCCTGTGCCGCGCTCGCCTTGCGAGGGAAAGATCCCCCGGGCTATACCTGAAGGCAGTTCATTACGAGTGGACTGCGGCTTTGAGTGAATTTTTGCGCGGCTGTCCTGAAAATGGGCGGCCGCGTTTTCTATGCCAAATATTGCAACAAAATGGATTTTGTTTGGAGGTGCATTCATTATCGCTACCGCTGGAAAGTCGAAGGAACTGGAGATCAACGGTCAGATCCGTGACCGTGAGGTCCGTCTGATCGGTGCAGACGGCGAGCAGAAGGGCGTTGTGTCCATTCAGGTGGCCATGCGCGCTGCTGAAGATGCTGGTCTGGATCTGGTCAAGATCGCACCGCAGGCTGTTCCGCCTGTGTGCAAGGTGCTGGATTACGGCAAGTACCGTTTTGAACAGCAGAAGAAGGAGAAGGAAGCCAAGAAGAACCAGAAGGTGGTCGAAGTTAAAGAGACCCGCCTTTCGCTCAACATTGACACCAACGACTTCAATACCAAGCTGAACCAGACTGCCAAGTTCCTGGCAGCTGGCCACAAGGTTAAGGTTTCGATCCGCTTCCGCGGCCGTGAAATGGCGCACAGTGCTCTGGGCGCAGACGTGCTGAAACGTTTTGCCGAGGCTCTGCCTCAGGCATCCACCGATAAGCCGCCGGTGCTCGAGGGCCGCACGATGTCCATTCTGCTGATCCCGAAACCCAATAAGGACTAATTTTAGGAGGAAACTAAAATGGCTAAGATGAAACTGAAGACGCACTCCGGCGCTAAGAAGCGCTTTAAGCTGACCAAGAACGGCAAGATCAAGCGCGGCCACGCATTCCGCAGCCACATCCTGACCAAGAAGACCACCAAGCTGACCCGTGGCTACCGTCAGCCCAGCTACGTTGATAAGACCAACGCAGCTACCATCAAGAGCATGCTGCCCTACGCCTAAGAGCGAGCCGCAGGCAAACACATTCTATTGAGACAACTAAAGGAGATATAAAAAATGGCACGTATCAAGGGCGCAACCATGACTCACAAACGTCGTAAGAAGATGCTGAAGCTGGCCAAGGGCTTCTACGGCTGCAAGAGCAAGCACTTTAAGATGGCCAAGCAGCAGGTCATGAAGAGCGGCAACTACGCTCTGGCTGGCCGCCGCATGAAGAAGCGTCAGTTCCGCAACCTGTGGATCTGCCGCATCAACAACGCAGTTCGTCCTCTGGGCATGAACTACTCCACCTTCATGGCTGGTCTGAAGAAGGCTGGCATCGAGCTGAACCGCAAGATGCTGTCTGAGATGGCTATTAACGATCCCAAGAGCTTTGCAGCTCTGGTCGAGACCGTCAAGAACGCCTGATTAGGAACTTGAATCGTGACGCCCGCGCGTATACGCGGGCGTCCGTTTTGTATCCGGGGTTCTTACGGCAGGGGAACATGTTTTTCAGGGCAGCGCCCTGCCGCAGGAACACTTTGTGGCAGACGCTGCCCTTTTTGCATTTTTTGAACAAGACGGCAGACTACTTTTTGAACGACAGTACAGCGAAAGGTTGAATACACACGATGGACGAAAAAATCACCAGCCGGGAAAACGCAAAGATCAAATACGCCTGCCGCCTTTCTTCCAGCGCGGCATTCCGCCGCAGCGAGGGCCGCTTTCTGGCCGAGGGCCGCAAGCTCTGCCCGGAACTTGCCCGCGGTGCGCAGCTGGAGACCTTATTTTATACGGAGAGCGCTATGGCAAAGTGCCCGGAGCTTGCTGGTCTGCCCGGTGAACACTACCTTGTGGAAGACCATGTGGCCGATAAGCTGGCCGATGTGGGCACCCATCAGGGAGTGTTCGGCGTGTTCCGCACCCCGGTGCACACACTGGACGAAGTGAAGGCGGGCGGGCGGTATCTGGCGCTGGAACGGGTGCAGGACCCCGGCAATGTGGGCACCCTGCTGCGCTCTGCTGCGGCCTTTGGCTTTGACGGTGTGATCCTGAGCGACGGCTGTGCCAGCGTGTGGGCCCCCAAGACCCTGCGGGCTTCCATGGGAGCCGCCGCGCGCATCCCGGTAATCGAAGCCGGTGCCATGCCCGATGCCATCACCCAGCTGCGCGCAAAGGGTATCACCTGCCTTGCTGCCGCGCTGTACAAGTCTCAGCCGCTGAGCGCGGCGCAGGCAAGCTGCCCCGGCGGCGTCTGCGTCGTCATCGGCAGCGAGGGTCAGGGCCTGACCGATGAGACCATTGCTGCCTGCAGCAGCACGGTGCGCATCCCCATGACCGACCGGGTGGAAAGCCTGAACGCCGGCATTGCGGGCAGCATCCTGCTGTGGCATTTCCGGGAGGAAAGCCTATGAGCGGCCTTGCAGGGCAGACCAGCCTTTTCCCGCCGGAGCCTGCCCCGGATCCGCTGCTGTGCTGGCTGTGGCTGGCCCATGTGCTTGGCCCAGCCAGCGTTCACGCGGGCCGTGTGCTGGATGCCTTTGGCGGTGCACAGGAAGCATGGGAAGCTCGTGATACGGCAGAATTTCGTCTTGCAGCGGGAGAGGCAGCAGCTCTGCGGGCGCAGCAGCTGGCCCCGGAACAGTACCACCCGCTGGTGATGCGGTGCGATGATCTGGGGGTGCGCATCCTGCCGTTTGACGACCCGGACTATCCGCTGGCGTTTTCCCGCATCCCGGATATGCCGCTGGTGCTCTACTGCACCGGCGATCCGCTCTGGCTCAACGAGCCGGGCGCGGTGGGCATCGTGGGCAGCCGCAAGCCTACCGAATACGGCTTGAACGCAGCGGCGGACATTGGCGGGGAACTGGCCCAAAGCGGCGCTTTGATCGTCAGCGGCCTTGCGGACGGGCTGGACAGCGCCGGGCACCGCGCTGCTGTCAAAAACAACTGCCCTACCATTGCTGTGATGGGCGTGCCCATCGACCGCACCTATCCTGCGGCCAATGTGGTGCTGCGGCACAAGATCGAGCAGAAGGGCTGCGTGATCAGTGAGTACCCGCCCCGCAGTGAGGGCGTTGGCCCAAATGGATTTTTGCAGCGCAACCGGCTCATTGCGGCGCTCAGCTCTGCATTGCTGGTGGTGGAAGCGCAGGAAAAAAGCGGCACCATGTCCACTGTGTCTCACGCCGAACGCTATGGCAAGCCGGTGTTCGCGGTGCCAGGCAGCATCTACTCGCCCAATTCCGCAGGCACAAACGGCCTTTTGCGGGACGGCAGAGCGCGTGCCGTGTGTTCTGCTGCTGACCTGCTTGGCCCGCTGGGCCTGCGCCGGCAGAGCGCAGCGGCGGTGACGGCAAAGCAGCCGGAGCCTCTGAGCGAGAACGAGCGGAAGGTGCTTTCCTGCATTGGGCCGCAGCCCCTTGGCATTGAGGAGCTTTGCGTGCGCAGCGGCCTGCCCACAGCGGTGCTGTTGGGCACCCTGATGAAGCTGGAGCTTTCCGGCCGGGTGCTGTGCATGCCGGGCAAGCGGTATGTGATAAAATAGTATAATTTCTGCTGGCGCAGCACACAACAGCTGTGGTATGATATAAAAATAGAGAATCCCGTACTGTGCAGTTGCACGGTGCGTTCCTGATAGAGAAGAAAGAAAATTTGAAATGGGAGTAAACTCGAATGGCGAAACTGGTTATCGTGGAGTCGCCTGCTAAGGCGAAAACCATTGGCAAGTATCTGGGCGATGATTACGAGGTCACCGCAAGCATGGGCCATATCCGTGACCTGCCCGCTTCCCAGCTGGGCATCGATGTGGAGCACGGCTATGCCCCACAGTACATCAGCATCAAAGGCAAGGAAAAGCTCATCAAGGAATTGAAGAGCAAGGCCAAACACGCAGACGGCGTGCTGCTGGCAACCGACCCGGACCGTGAGGGCGAAGCCATCAGCTGGCATCTGGCAAACATTCTGGGGCTGGACCCCCACGAGCCGAACCGCGTGACCTTTGACGAGATCACCAAAAAGGGCGTGAAGGAGGGCATGGCCCATCCCCGCGCCATCGACGAAGATCTGTTCAACGCACAGCAGGCCCGCCGTGTGCTGGACCGTCTGGTGGGCTACAAGCTCAGCCCGTTCCTCTGGCGCAAGGTGCGCCGGGGCCTTTCCGCAGGCCGCGTGCAGAGCGTGGCCGTGCGCCTGATCGATGACCGCGAAAAGGAGATCGAGAGCTTCAAGCCCGATGAATACTGGAACGTGGATGCCACCCTCGGCGCAGGCCACAAGAGTTTTACCGCCCGGCTGGCCACCGATGCCAGCGGCAAAAAGCTGCTGCCCAAAAGCGAAGCCGAGGCCCGCGCCATTGAAAAGGGTCTGGAAGGGGCCGAGTACGTGGTGGCAGAGCTGAAAAAGGGCAAGCGGGCAAAGCAGCCCACTCCGGCTTTTATCACCAGTACCCTGCAGCAGGAGGCATCCCGCCGCTTGGGCTTTACGGCCACCCGTACCATGCGCGCTGCCCAGACCCTGTACGAAGGCGTGGACATTGCAGGCCACGGCACCATGGGTCTGATCACCTACATGCGTACCGACAGCCTGCGCATCTCGGATGAAGCCGTTGCCGCCGCAAAGGAATATATCGCAGGGGCCTACGGTGAAGCCTATATCTGCCCCTACAAGCGCACATGGAAGACCAAGAGCGCCACTGCCGCACAGGATGCCCACGAGGCCATCCGTCCCTCGGTGCCGTCCCTGACACCGGACGAGGTGGACAAGAGCATCAGCGGCGACACCGCAAAGCTCTACCGCATGATCTGGAGCCGCTTCATGGCCAGCCAGATGGCAGACTGCCAGCAGGACACCGTGTCCGTCACGGTCAGCGCGGCGGACTACCGTTTCAAGGCCAGCGGCTATACCGTTACCTTTGACGGTTTCACCGTCCTGTACGAGGAAGCCACCGACGAAAAGGAAAAGAAGGAGACCGCCCTGCCTCCGCTGGAGCAGGGTCAGGTGCTGAAGCTGCGCGACCTCAAGAGCGAGCAGAAGTTCACCCAGCCGCCCGCCCGCTACACCGAAGCGACCCTCATCAAGGCACTGGAAGAAAACGGCATCGGCCGTCCCTCCACCTATGCGCCCATCATCACCACCATCATCGACCGCGGCTATGTGGAGCGCGACCAGAAAAAGCTCAAGCCCACCCTACTGGGCCGGGCGGTGGATGGCCTGATGCTGGAACAGTTCCCCCACATCGTGGATGTGGACTTCTCCGCCCAGATGGAAAAGAATCTGGATAAGATCGAGAGCGGCAAGGCTGACTGGCACAAGACGGTGGATGACTTCTACCAGGGCTTTGCGGCAAGCCTCGAGCAGGCCGAAAAGAACATGGAAGGCAAGAAGGTCAAGGTGCCGGATGAGCCTTCCAGTGAGGTATGCGACCTGTGC
Organism: Faecalibacterium faecis; assembly: GCF_040096475.1. Lineage (NCBI taxonomy): Bacteria > Bacillati > Bacillota > Clostridia > Eubacteriales > Oscillospiraceae > Faecalibacterium > Faecalibacterium faecis. The sequence continues at coordinate 45,047 of NZ_JBBMEP010000017.1, forward strand.
GGCCGGCCCATGGTCATCAAGGTGGGCAAGTACGGCAAGTTTTTGGCCTGCAGCGGCTTCCCGGAGTGCCGGGGCACAAAGCGGCTGGTTAAGGATACCGGCGGCATCTGCCCCAAGTGCGGCAAAGGCCGTATGCTGGAGCGCAAAAGCTCCAAGGGCCGCATCTATTATGGCTGCGAGCGCTACCCGGACTGCGACTTTATGACATGGGACATGCCGGTGCCCACCAAGTGCCCCAAGTGCGGCAGCACCATGTTCCGCAAAGGCTCCAAGCTGTATTGCGCAAAGGAAGGCTGCGGCTACGAGATGCCGGTGCCGAAAAAGGACTAAAAGGATAAAACTATGAACTATAAAGTAACCGTGCTGGGCGCGGGTCTTGCGGGCTGTGAAGCCGCCCTCTGGCTGGCGGGCAAGGGCGTGCAGGTAGACCTGTACGAACAGAAGCCCGTGCATTTTTCGCCCGCACACAAAAGCGCAGGTTTTGCAGAGCTGATCTGCTCCAACAGCCTGAAAGCTGAGCGGCTGGACTCTGCTTCCGGCCTGCTGAAGGAAGAAATGCGGCGGATGGGCAGCCAGCTGCTGAACGCCGCCGAGATGGCCCGCGTGGCCGCTGGCGGTGCGCTGGCGGTGGACCGCGACGCATTCAGCGCCGAAGTGACCCGCATGGTGGAAAGCTGTGAGAATATCACCGTCCACCGGGAGCAGGTGGAGCACATTGACGAGACTGCCCCCATTCTGGTGGCCACCGGCCCCCTGACCGATGGCGCACTGGCCGATGAGATCGGGGCCTTGACCGGTGACGAGCGGCTGCACTTCTACGATGCTGTGGCCCCCATCGTCACCGCCGAAAGTCTGGACTACAACAAGGTGTTTGCCGCCTCCCGCTATGACCGGGGCGAGGCCGACTACCTGAACTGCCCGTTCAACAAGGAAGAGTACGAGAATTTCCACGCAGCTCTCGCTTCGGCAGAGCGTGCCCCTCTGCACGACTTTGACACCGGGGCCGAGCAGTCTGCTCAGCCCGACCCGGATGCCCACGGCAAAAAGGCCGACACCGTCACCGTGTATGAGGGCTGTATGCCCATCGAGATCATGGCCGCCCGGGGTGCCGACACCATGCGGTTCGGTCCCCTGCGCCCGGTGGGCCTTGTGAATCCCAACACCGGACACCGTCCGTGGGCCAATGTACAGCTGCGGGCCGAAAATAAGGAACGCACCCTGTATAACATCGTGGGCTTCCAGACAAACCTCAAGTGGGGCGAACAGAAGCGGGTGTTCAGCATGATCCCCGGGCTGGAAAATGCCGAGTTTGTGCGGTACGGTGTCATGCACCGCAACACCTTCCTCGATGCGCCCCGGGTGCTCAGCGCCCAGCTGTGCCTGAAAGAACACCCCAATGTGTTCTTTGCGGGCCAGATCACCGGCTTTGAGGGCTATATGGAAAGCGCTGCCTGCGGCCTGCTGGCGGCCCGCAGCCTGTATGCCCGGCTGGAAGGCAAAGAACTGCCCGCCCCGCCTGTGGATACTATGTGCGGTGCGCTGGTGCAGTACCTGACCACCGAGAACAAGAACTTCCAGCCCATGGGCGCGAATATGGGCATCCTTCCTCCGCTGCCGGAGGAGAGCCGCCCGCGGGACAAGCGCCTGCGTTACATGGCACAGGCTCAGCGCGCTGTTGCCAGCTTCCAGCACTGGCTGGATGAAACTTCTCTTTAAGAAGGGAGAAAAGCTATGAAGATTATCGTGGATATGATGGGCGGCGACAACGCCCCTCTGGCTGTACTGGAGGGTGTCGCACAGGCCGTGAAAGAGTACGGCATCACCGTCGTCGGTGTGGGCGACGAAGCGCTGGTGCGCAGGACCGCACAGGAGAACAGCATCCCGCTGGATGGCATTGAGCTGGTGAACTGCACCGAGGTCATCGATATGTGCGATGAGCCTGCCCGCGCCATCCGCCAGAAGAAGGATTCCTCCATCGTGGTGGGCCTGAACATGCTGAAAGACGGCAAGGGCGACGCCTTTGTCTCCGCCGGCAGCACCGGTGCGCTGCATGTGGGCGCAAGCCTCATCGTGCGCACACTCAAAGGCATCAAGCGCCCGGCTCTGGCTACCATGGTGCCCGCCAAAAAGCAGGCTTATCTGCTGCTGGACTGCGGTGCCAATGTGGAGTGCCGCCCCGAGATGCTGGCAGCTTTTGCCGTGATGGGCAGCTGCTATGTGAATAAGGTGGAGGGCCGCCGCAGCCCCAGCGTGGCGCTCGCCAACAACGGTGCGGAGGAGAGCAAGGGCACCCCCATGCTCAAGGAAGCCCACCAGCTGCTCAAGACCACCCCCGGCATCCGCTTTGTGGGCAATATTGAACCCCGCGATGTGCCTAATGGCGAAGTGGACGTGGTGGTGTGCGACGGCTTCACCGGCAACGTCATCCTCAAGCTGACTGAGGGCGTGGCAAAAATGCTGCTGGGCATGCTGAAGCAAATGTTCCTCGCAAACCTCGGCGGCAAGCTGGCCTACCTGCTGCTCAAGGGCAGCGTGGCAGACCTGAAGCATCAGATGGACAGCGAGGAGTACGGCGGCGCACCCTTCCTGGGGGCCAAGCAGCCGGTCATCAAAGCCCACGGCTCTTCCAAGGCCAAGGGCATCAAGAACGCCATCCGTCAGGCAAAGATCTGCGTGGAGAACGATCTGTGCGGCACCATGCAGTCTGCGCTGGACGAGCTGGCTGCGGCACAGAAAACTGAGGAATAAGGGAAGCGGGCTTGCCCTCTCCGTCATTGCTTCGCAATGCCACATTCCCCACTCTGTCGCTATTGCGACATCTCTCCCCGGCCGGGGAGAGTCTTTCCTCAGAGTGAGAGGCTTTGGCAGTTCGTGCAGACTGCATCGATTTGCCAAGGGCTCCCCCTTTGGGGGAGCTGGCGAACGGACGTGAGCCTGAGAGGGCGAGGATGCTGACCATCAATAAGGGAGCTAAAACATATGAGCCATCAGTTGGAAACAATTATTGGTTATAAGTTCAAAAACCCGGAGCTGCTGGAGATCGCGCTCACCCATACCAGCTATGCCAACGAGAGCCGCACCCCGGTCAAGCACAACGAGCGGCTGGAATTTCTGGGCGACAGCGTGCTGCAGATCGTCTCGGCAGACTATCTGTTCCACGCCTATGCCGACCGGCCGGAGGGCGATTTGACCCGCATCCGCGCCAGCCTTGTCAGCGAGGGTGCACTGTTCCAGTTCGCGCAGGAGATCGATCTGGGTGAGTACCTGCGCCTTGGCCGCGGCGAAGAGCGCTGCGGCGGACGCAACCGCCCCAGCGTTGTGTCCGATGCGTTTGAAGCGCTGATCGCGGCTTTGTATCTGGATGGCGGCATGGATGTGGCCCGCAGCTTCATCCTGCCCTTTATCACCGAGGGCAAGCACGCCGAGGCTGACTACAAGACCCGCCTGCAGGAGATCGTGCAGCAGAACCCGGAAGAGCGGTTGAGCTATGTAGTAGAAAGCGAGTCCGGCCCGGATCACGACAAGCATTTCGTGGTGGCTGTGCGGTTCAACTCTGACCGCGTGGCCCGTGGCGAAGGCCGCAGCAAAAAGGCCGCTGAGCAGTGCGCCGCAAAAGAAGCGCTCAAGCTGCTGGGCGTGATAAAGGAAAAGTAAATGGTATTCAAGGAACTGGAGATCCAGGGCTTCAAGAGCTTTCCCGATAAAGTCAAAATTCGGTTCGACGCAGGCGTTACCGGCGTGGTGGGTCCCAACGGCTCCGGCAAGTCGAACCTTTCGGACGCAGTGCGCTGGGTGCTGGGCGAGACCAGCTCCCGCCAGCTGCGCGCGGCAGGCAAGATGGAGGACGTGATCTTCGGCGGCACCCGGCGGCGCGGAGCCATGGGCTTTGCGCAGGTGCGGCTGACGCTGGATAACGCAGACCACACCTTTGATGTGGATGCGGACGAAGTGACCATTGGTCGCAAATATTACCGCTCCGGCGACAGCGAGTATACCATCAACGGGCAGGTGTGCCGGTTGAAGGATGTGTACGAACTTTTGCTGGATACCGGCATTGGCCGCGACGGCTACTCGGTCATCGGGCAGGGCCGCATTGCGGAGATCGTGGCCGCAAAAAGCAGTGAGCGCCGCGAGATCTTTGAGGAAGCCTGCGGCATTGCCAAGTACCGCTACCGCAAGACCGAGGCGGAACGCCGCCTTGCTGCGGCGGGCGAAAACCTTGAACGCCTGCGGGACATCCTTGGCGAGCTGGAAAGCCGGGTAGGCCCGCTGGAAAAAGAGAGCGCCAAGGCAGAAAAGTTCCTCGAGTTGGCCGCACAGCGCAAAACGCTGGAAGTGACCCTGTGGACCGACGGTGTGCACCGCGCGCGCGAAGCCGTGCGCCAGCAGGTGCGGGACTACGAGACAGCACAGGCCGACTACGAGCGCTTTGACCGGGAGACGAAAGCCGCTGAGCAGGAGGCTGAGGAGATCCGGATGCAGGCACAGCAGCTTACGGTTGCTGTTGAGCGCCTGAATGGGGATATCCGCAGCATCACCGAGCAGATCAGCGGGTCGGAAAGCCGTATCGCTGTGCTGGAAAACGACATCCTCCGCAACGAGGAGAGCGCCGCATCCCTGCAGGAAGAGATCAGCGCCGGGGAACAGGACAGCACCGAGGCACAGGCCGCCTTGCAGCGCCACCGGGCCGTGGCAAAGACCATGGAAGCGGAGGGCGAAAAGCTGGCGGCAGAGATCGAGGCACTGAACGCGGAGATCGCACGTCTGACCGATGCCAGCAGTGCCAGCGGTGCCCGCAAGGATACCCTGAAAGCAGAACTTGCCGGCCTGACAGCCCGGCGCACCGAAGCGCAGGTGGCGCAGGCCGCTGCCGAAGCTGCCGGGGAAACAGCCCGCCAGCGCCTGCCTGCCCTTGAGCAGAGTGTGCAGGAAAGCACCGCCCAGCGGGACGAAGCAAAGCAGGATCTGGACGACACCATCAAGTATCGCCGGATGCTGGAAGAAAACGAGAAGCAGCTGGCAAATGTCCGTTCCGGCGTGGAACTCAAGCTGAAAGGCCGCAAGGCTGCGCTGGACGATGCCGACCGGGACGAGCAGCGGCTGGGCCGGGAACTGGATACGGCCCGCCAGCGCCTTTCCGTGCTGCGGGAACTGGAAAAGAACATGGACGGCTACCAAAACTCGGTCAAGGCCGTCATGCGTGCTGCCGGTGCACGCCGCCTGCGGGGCATCATCGGGCCGGTGTCCGCCATCTTAAAGGTGGAGCCGGGCTGTGAAGTGGCTGTGGAAACGGCTCTGGGCGGTGCGCTGCAGAACATCGTGGTAGAGAACGAAGCCGCTGCCAAAGCGGCCATTGCCCTGCTGCGCAATGACAATGCAGGCCGCGCCACCTTCCTGCCGCTGGATACCGTCCAGCCCGGCGTGTTCCGTGGCCGACTCTCCGGTACGGCACGGCTTGCCTCCAGTCTGGTGCAGGCCGACCGCCGGTATGACAACATCGTATCGAACCTGCTGGGCCGCATCATCGTGGTGGACGACATCAACGAAGCTTCTCGCGTGGCGCGGGACAACGGCTTTCGCAGCAAGGTCGTGACCATGGATGGTCAGGTGATCAATGCAGGCGGCAGCTTTACCGGCGGCAGCGTCCAGCGCAGCGCAGGCCTGTTCACCCGCAAGCAGGAGATGGAAGAGCTGCGGGTGAAAGCGGCCAAGTTACAAAAAGACTGTCTTGCTGCACAGGAAAAGACCGACCGCTGCAAAGAGCAGGTAGATGCCCTTCAGGCAGAGCTGACCGCCACGGCCAGTGAACAGATCACCGCCGCCAACGACAAAGTGCGTGCCGAGGCAGAGCAGAAGCGGCTGGAAGCTGCTGCCGCCCAGCTGGAAACGGCCCGCAGCAACGGCCAGCAGCAGATCGACGCTTTGCAGGCGGCCTTGACAGAGAGCCGTGGCAAAGCAGAGGAAGCTGCCAGCCTGCAGGCCCGGCTGACGGCAAAGATCGACCTGCTGACGGCGGAGATGAACCGAATTGCCGAAGGTGACGACAACTTTGTGGCCCAGCAGACCGAACTGAGCCAAAAGCTCAGCGCAAAGCGGCTGGAACAGGTGACCCGCCAGAAGGATGCAGAACTGGCCTACAGCCAGATCGCAGCGCTGCAACAGCGGGCACAGGATGCCGTTGCCCGCCGCGCCACGCTGGAAGAAAGCCTTGCGGCACTGGCACAGCGCAGCGAGAGCTGTCGGGCAGAAATTGCAGCCATCCGGCAGGCAAAGTCCGACAGCCAGACCGAGATCGCCCAAAAAGAAAAGGCAATCCGCGAAGCTACCGAAAAGCGGCTGGAACGCCAGCAGGCTGAAACAGCGGCACTGAGCCGGGCGCGCACTTCCTCCGACAGCCGCGAGGAAATGGGGCGCGAGATGGCTCGCCTTGCAGAGCGCAAGGCCGCTGCCGAGACCGAGTACGACCAGACCGTGGCAAAGCTGTGGGATGAATACCAGCTCTCGGTCAGTCAGGCGGAGAACCTTTGCGTGGAGTTTGAAAGCCTGACGGCCCTGCGCGCACAGGTGGCCGACCTGCGCGGCAAAATTCGCGCCCTTGGCAGCGTGAATGTGAGCGCCATCGAGGAATACAAGGAGGTCAAGGCCCGCTACGATGCCCTGATGCATCAGGTGACCGATGTGGAGGAAAGCCGCAATGAGCTGACCCGCATGATCTCCAAGCTTTCGACACAGATGCGGGAGATCTTCTCCGACAGCTTCCGCGCCATCAACGAAAACTTTGGCCGCGTATTTACCGAGCTGTTCGGCGGCGGCGAAGCCAGCCTTGTGCTGGAGGATGAAAGCGATGTGCTCTCCTGCGGCATCGGCATCCGGGTGGCACCGCCGGGCAAGGTAATCAAGAATCTGGAAGCGCTTTCCGGCGGCGAGCAGGCGCTGGTGGCCATCAGCATCTACTTTGCCATTCTGGCGGTCAACCCGGCCCCGTTCTGTATTCTGGACGAGATCGAAGCCGCTCTGGACGATGCCAATGTGGTGCGTTTTGCCCAGTACTTACGCCGGGTGAGCGACAAGACCCAGTTCATCGTCATCACCCACCGCCGCGGCACAATGGAAGCCGCGAATGTGCTTTACGGCGTTACCATGCAGGAGGACGGCGTGTCCAAGCTGCTCAAGCTTGATCTGGAACAGGTTGACGCAACGCTGGTTTCCTGATATATATTAAAGAAAAAGATAGGAGGACACCATGGGGTTCTTCGGATTTGGCAAGAAAAACAAAGAAAAAGAACAGGAAAAAATGAAAACGGGTCTGGAAAAGACCCGCACCGGTTTCTGGGGCAATATCCTCAACACCCTCACCGGCAGCGTCATCGACGATGATATGTACGATGATCTGGAAGAGCAGCTCATCCTTGCAGATGTGGGCGGCGAGGTGGCCGTGCGTCTGGTGGACAAGCTACGCGACCGTGTGCACGAAAAGGGCCTGAAGACCGGCGAAGAGGCGGCGGATGCCCTGCGCGACATCATTGCCGAGGAAATGACACCGGATGCCGAGATGGATCTTTCCGGCAAGCCGGCCGTCATTCTGGTCATTGGCGTGAACGGCGTGGGCAAGACCACCAGCATTGCAAAGCTGGCCGATCACTACACCCGCGAGGGCAAAAAGGTGATGCTGGCCGCAGGCGATACCTTCCGTGCTGCAGCCAGCGAACAGCTGGAGATCTGGGCTGACCGCGCCGGTGTGCCCATTGTGAGCGCAGGCGAGGGCGCAGACCCGGCGGCTGTCATTTTCGACACCGTAAAGTCTGCCACCGCACGCGGTTATGACATGGTCATTGCCGACACCGCAGGCCGTTTGCACAACAAGGCAAACCTGATGGCAGAGCTTTCCAAGATCAGCCGCAGCGTCAAGAAGGCCAGCCCGGAAGCCAGCCTTGAAACGCTGCTGGTGCTGGATGCCATCACCGGCCAGAACGCCATCAGTCAGGCCAAGGAATTCTGCAAGGCTGCAGATGCTACCGGCATCATCCTGACCAAGCTGGACGGCACCGCCAAGGGCGGCTGCGTGGTGGCGGTCAAGCAGCGTCTGGGCCTGCCGGTGCGCTTCATCGGCGTGGGCGAGGGCATCGACGACCTGCTGCCCTTTACCCCGGAGGGCTTTGTGGAAGAGCTGCTCCCGCGCCAGTGGAAGCACTAAGGAGGGTCGCAGCATGAAAATTTGTGCAGCTACCGGCAACGCCGGAAAGCTCCGCGAACTGCGCCGCATTCTGGAAGCGCAGGGCCACGAGGTGGTCAGCCAGAAGGAGCTGGGCATCACCATCGAGCCGGAGGAGACCGGCACCACCTTTGCCGAGAACGCCCTCATCAAAGCTGAAACCATCTGCAAGGCATGCGGTCTGCCCACCATCGCCGATGATTCCGGCCTGTGCGTGGACGCACTGAACGGTGCGCCCGGCGTCTACAGTGCCCGCTACTGCGGCCGCCACGGCGACGACGAAGCCAACAACGATAAGCTTCTGGATGCCATGCAGGCTGTGCCTGCCGGGCAGCGGGGTGCAAAGTTCGTGTCCGCGGTGTGCTTCATCCTGCCGGATGGGCGGCATCTGACCTGCATGGGCGAGTGCCCGGGCAGCATCGCCTTTGAGCGGCTGTGCGGGGACTACGGCTTTGGCTACGACCCGCTGTTCATCCCCAACGATTGCGGCGTTGGAAAGCACGATAAGCGCCCCAACACCGAGGGCCGCAGCTACGCCCAGCTGACCCCGGATGAAAAGGACGCCATCAGCCACCGCGGCAATGCGCTGGCAGTGCTGGAACAGCAGCTGCCGGGATTTCTGAGTGCAGCCAAGGAAGAAGGCGTCGTCGCACAGGTGTCTGGAAAAGTGGAGATCAGGCTGAAATGATTGTAAGCCTGAAACGGGCTTGCCCTCTCCGCCTCACGTTGTTCGGCACCTCTCCCAAAGGGAGAGGCCTTGGCAAAACCACAAACTTTATCTCCTCGCCAGAGGCTCTCCCTTTGGGAGAGCTGGCGCGAAAGCGCCTGAGAGGGCGAGGACGCTGGCAGATACGTCCCATCCCGTGAAAAAGTAAAATTGAAAAATCTGCAGATTTTTCAATTTTACAAAAAAATCATAGAAATTCCGCTGATATTGTCAGAGCGCAAGCGGAGACAATTCTAAATCGTTTCTTTATCGAAATATCAACCTCAAAATAAAGGAGAAAAACTATGCTGACAAGCAAACAGCGCGCCATCCTGCGCGGCAAGGCAAACACCATGGACCCCGTTTTCATCGTGGGTAAGGGCGAGATCGACGAGACCATGATCCAGGGCGTGAAGGACTGTCTGGATGCCCGTGAGCTCATCAAGCTCAAGGTGCTGGAAAACAGCATGTACAATGCCCGTGAAGCTTCGGTCAAGCTGGCTGAGGCCACCGGTGCCGACTGCGTACAGGTGATCGGCTCCAAGTTCGTGCTGTACCTGCAGAAGAAAAAGGACAGCGCCTACGCTGATCTGCTGAAGTAAAAATGAAAGTTCTTCTCTACGGCGGTACATTTGACCCGCCCCATAACGGACACCTGAACAATCTGCGCGCTGCCGCTGCCCGCGTGCAACCGGATAAGGTGGTGGTGATGCCTGCCGGGCTTTCGCCCTTCAAGCAGAAGACCTCTGCGCCGGGCGCACTGCGGCTGGAAATGTGCAGCTGCTTCCATGCACTGGAAGAGGATGCGGACACTATCCCGCAGCTGGAAGTCAGCGGCTGGGAGATCGAGCAGGCCGCTGCCGGAAACCGCAACTATACGGTGCTCACGGTGGAAAAACTGGCCCGGGACTACCCCGGGGCACAGCTGTACCTTGCCATTGGCAGCGATATGCTGCTGAGCTTTGACGGCTGGCACCGCTGGCAGGATATCCTGCGCCTTGCCCATCTGGTGGTCACCAGCCGCCATATGGGCGACGACCCCGAGCTGCACGCAAAGGCTCTCCGGCTGGACCCCACCGGGGCACGCATCCTGTTTGCACCGGTACAGGCGCTGCCCATGGCCAGCAGCGAGATCCGTGCACGCCTTGCAGCAGGGGAAGCCTGCGAAGCAGAGCTGCCGCAGGCCGTGTGGGAGGTCATCCGCCGGGAGAAACTCTACAAAAAGGAAGTATCAGCCAATGAACCTCAAACAGGCAAAGGAGCTTGTGCGCAGCCGCTTGAGCGATAAGCGCTATGAGCATACCTTGAATGTGAAAAAAATGGCCGTCAAGCTGGCAAAGATCTACGGTGAGGATGAGGAGCGGGCCGCGCTGGCAGCCCTGCTGCACGACTCCGCCAAGGAGATCAGCAAGGATGAGATGCGCGAGATCCTGCGCGCTTACCCCCAGTATGCCGAGGGCGGCGAAGAGCGCCCGGCCCCGGTGTGGCACGGCGTGTGCGCCGCCATTCTGGCCCGCACCCAGTGGGGTGTGACCGACGAAGCGGTGCTTAGCGCTATTGCCTGCCACACGGCGGGCAAACCCGGCATGACCCGGCTTGACAAAATTTTGTATCTGGCCGATATGACCAGCGCGGAGCGGGACTGGCCCGGCGTGGAAAAGCTGCGCAAGCTGGAAAAAAAGAATCTGGATGCCGCTATGCTGGCCGCGCTGAAGCAGACCAACGATTTCGTGCTCTCGCAGGGCAAGCCCCTTGACCCGATGTCCAAGGCTGCCTATGAGGATATCCTTGCCCGCAGCGGGAAGAATGAACGGTGAGAGCACAGCTGCTCTGAAACAAGCGGAAACAGAAAACGGATTGCAGATTTCGTCGGATAATGCTATACTTAAGAGCATGACAGGTCTGCAGGAACATTTTTTTGCAGGACCGCGAAAATCTGGAGGATACAAAAAAGCATGAGCCAGACGCCACGCCATATCAATACTTCGCGTTCTCTGAACCGGCCGGATCCGGCAGCAGCCGCACCGCGCCACGCTGCGTCCAGCACGGATGCAAAGCAGAGCGCAGGCGGTGCACACAATGAGCCGCCGCGCCGCCCGGCACAGGGAGCAGGGCAGAAGCCGCCGCGCCGCCGCAAAAAGAAAAAGAAAATGCCCCTCTGGCTGCCTTTTGCAGTGGTCATGGCCATCATCGCGGTGATCTCCGGTGTGGTGGTGTACGGAGTCAGCCTTGTAAACAAGGTGGAGGACAGCATCCGCCCGGACGACAGCACCCCTACCATTGAGGAAGAGGTGAAGACAGCCGAGGAATACAAGGGCGATGTGGTGAACATTCTGGTCTGCGGCATCGACTATGAAGAGGGCCGCAATTATTCCAACGACCCCACTTCCAACGACGGCATGACCGATATGATCCTGTACGTGCAGTTCGACATCAGGAACGGTGCACTGCGGATGCTGCAGATCCCCCGCAACAGCCTTGTCACCACCAAGAACAAAAAGATCACCCTTTCCAATGGCAAGACCTACGCCGCCACGAATTATCAGATCAACTCGGTGGCAATCTCCAACGGCGGCAGCATCGCCGCTCTGGCCGATGTCATCTACGATCAGTTCCGACTGCCCATCGATTACTATGTGACGGTGGATATGCAGGCACTGGTGGATATGGTGGATAACTTTGGCGGCATTGAGGTGTATATCCCTCACGATATGTCCTACGGCGGCAGCAAGCTGCTCAAGGGCTACCGCAATCTGAACGGCGCATCGGCAGAGTTCTTTGTGCGCTGCCGCCACGGCGACGGCTACGCCAATTCCGATATCGACCGCCTGAACATGCAGCGCTATTTCTATGCCGGCCTGTTCAAGCGTGCCCGCGCCATGGGCGTTACCGATATCCTGAACCAGCTGCCGCTGGTGTTCAAAAACTATATCAAGACGGATATGGACATTTCCACCATTGCAAAGCTGGTGGTGTCTTTCCTCAAGCTCGACAGCTCCAACATCATTCTGGCGCAGACACCGGTGTTCATGGGCGTGCCCAACGTGGGCAAGACCGACACCTTTGCCGGTTACTCCTGCGTGGTGCCGGATGCGGGTTCCATTGCAAACCTGCTCAACCAGTATTTCTGCACCTACACCGGCCCCATTGATGTGAGCGAAATGAACCTTGTCACCGACGAGTGGCCCCACGGCAGTGCATCCACCGATGCCAACGTGCAGTATATGGGCCGCATCGATAAGGAGTCGGACGATGCCATCCTGAGCGGCGAGACAGACCTTGAAGGCGCTGTTACCACCGATGGTCAGGCCGCAGGCTCCGCAAACTGAAACTGACAGAAAGGAAAAACATATGGAGAACTTCAACGACAGCAAGGCGCTTGCCATTGAGATCGCAAAGATCCTGGATAAGAAAAAGGCCCACGATGTGCGCGTGCTCAAGGTGGAAAGCCTGACCGTGCTCACCGATTACTTTGTCATTGCCTCCGGCACTTCCACCACGCAGGTGGCGTCTCTGGCCGACGAGGTGGAGTACGAGCTTTCTCAGGAGGGGCTGGAACCCTACAGCACGGAGGGCTACGATTCCAAGAACTGGGTGCTGCTGGATTATTCCAACGTTATCGTGCACGTATTCGTGCCCAACACCCGCACCTACTACGATCTGGAGCACCTGTGGGCAGATGGTGAGCCCATTGATATCTCCGAGTACCTCACCCCCGACAGCACCCTTGAATGATTCAGGCAAACAGCTGTCTACCTGAAAAAAGAACCCTCTCAGTCAGGGCGTCCGCCCTGACAGCTCCCCCGAAAGGGGGAGCTTGCGCAAAAGAGGGAAGGCTGCGGTCTGCATAAAACCTCTCCCCTTCGGGAGAGGTGGCATCGCGCAGCGATGACGGAGAGGGTTTTCTGGCAAAGGCAGATAGCTTGAAAGCATACGCCCCCAAGCAACGGTATTTTGGATAAAGTCTGGAGCTGATTAACAACATGAAGTACGATTACAAGGCAGTTGAAGCCAAGTGGCAGAAGGTGTGGGAGGACGAAAAGACCTTCCATGTCGAGATCGACCACAAAAAACCCAAGTTCTATGCACTGGTCGAGTTTCCGTATCCGTCGGGTGCCGGCCTGCATGTAGGCCATCCCCGCAGCTACACCGCGCTGGACGTGGTCAGCCGCAAGCGCCGTCAGAACGGCTACAATGTGCTGTACCCCATGGGCTGGGACGCTTTTGGCCTGCCCACTGAGAACTTTGCCATGAAGAACCACATCCACCCGGCCATTGTCACCAAGAACAATGTGGACCACTTCCGCAGTCAGCTGAAGGCTTTGGGCTTCTCCTTTGACTGGGACCGCGAGATCAACACCACTGATCCGGAGTATTATAAGTGGACCCAGTGGATCTTCCTGCAGCTGTATAAGCATGGTCTGGCTTACAAGAAGGAAATGAACGTCAACTGGTGCACCGGCTGCAAGTGCGTGCTGGCCAACGAGGAAGTTGTCAACGGCGTGTGCGAGCGCTGCGGCAGCGAGGTCGTTCACCGCGTCAAGAGCCAGTGGATGCTCAAGATCACCGCTTATGCCGATAAGCTGATCGATGGTCTGGACGGTCTGGACTACATTGAGCGCGTTGCCACCCAGCAGAAGAACTGGATCGGCCGCAGCCACGGCGCAGAGGTCAACTTCGGCACCACCGCAGGCGATACCCTGACCGTGTACACCACCCGCTGTGACACCCTGTTTGGTGCCACCTACATGGTCGTCTCCCCGGAGCATGCCATGGTCAAGGAATGGCTGGACAAGGGCATCCTCAAGAATGCCGATGCCGTCAAGGCCTATCAGGCCGAGGCAGCCCGCAAAAGCGACTTTGAGCGCAGCGAGCTGAACAAGGAAAAGACCGGTGTCAAGCTGGAAGGCGTCATGGGCATCAACCCGGTCAACGATACCGAGATCCCCATTTTCATCTCCGACTACGTTCTGTCCACCTACGGCACCGGTGCCATCATGGCTGTGCCCGCCCACGATACCCGCGACTGGGAGTTTGCCAAGAAGTTCGGCCTGCCCATCATCGAGGTGGTCAAGGGCAATACCCCGTCCAATCTGGACGAAGCCGCTTTCACCGATGTGGCCACCGGCACGCTGGTCAACTCCGGCTTCCTGAACGGCCTGTCCGTCACCGATGCAAAGAAAAAGATGATCGACTGGCTGGAGGCAAACGGCAAGGGCTGCGATAAGGTCAACTACAAGCTGCGCGACTGGGTGTTCAGCCGTCAGCGCTACTGGGGCGAACCCATCCCCATGGTCAAGTGTGAAAAGTGCGGCTGGCAGCCCCTGCCCGAGAGCAGCCTGCCCCTGACCCTGCCGGACATCACCGATTTTGAGCCGGGCCCGGACGGCGAATCTCCGCTGGCCCGCCACAAGGATTGGGTCAAGACCACCTGCCCCTGCTGCGGCGGCCCTGCTACCCGTGAGACCGATACCATGCCCCAGTGGGCCGGTTCTTCCTGGTACTTCCTGCGCTACATGGACCCCCACTGCAAGGATGCCATTGCTTCCAAGGAGGCTCTGGAATACTGGTCTCCGGTGGACTGGTACAACGGCGGCATGGAGCACACCACCCTGCATCTGCTGTACAGCCGTTTCTGGCATAAGTTCCTGTATGATATCGGCGCTGTGCCTTCTCCGGAACCCTACCAGAAGCGCACCGCTCACGGCATGATCCTGGGCCTGAACCCCCACAGCTTTGTCAACCTGCCCGCTGAGGAGCAGGAAAAGCTGCTGAAGGAGTACGGCAGCCAGAAGGCCGCTGAAAAGGCTCTGGAAGAAAAGTACGGTGAAATGTCACGCCACCCCATCGTGAAGATGTCCAAGTCTCTGGGCAACGTCATCAACCCGGACGAGGTGGTGGACCAGTACGGTGCTGACACCATGCGTCTGTACGAGATGTTCATGGGCGACTTTGAACAGGCTGCACCGTGGCAGACCTCTGCCATTGCAGGCTGCAACCGCTTCCTGGACCGCGTGTGGGCGCTGAGCGACAAGCTGGTGGAGGGCGAGGGCTATCGCCCGCAGGTCGAGACCCTGATGCACCAGACCATCAAGAAGGTGGGCGCTGACATCGAGACCCTGAAGATGAACACCGCCATTGCCCAGCTCATGACGCTGGTGAACGCCCTGTACGACAACGGCGGCGCGACCAAGGCCGAGCTGGAGACCGTTGTTCAGCTGCTGAACCCGTTTGCTCCCCACATGACCGAAGAGCTGTGGGAGAAGCTGGGCCACAGCCACGACGAGCAGCTGGCTTACTACCCCTGGCCCAAGTACGAAGAGGCCAAGTGCGTGGAAAGCACAGTGGAGATCGCTGTGCAGGTGAACGGCAAGGTGAAGGCCCGCCTGAAGGTGGCTGCCGACATTGACGCTGCTGCCGCCATTGCTGCCGCCAAGGCTGACCCCGCTGTTGCTGCCGCTCTGGAAGGCAAGCAGCTGGTCAAGGAGATCTACGTCAAGGGCCGTCTGGTCAATCTGGCTGTCAAGGGCTAAGCCAACCGATACCCTGCCGAAAGGCTGGATATACAACTACCCGCAGAGGCGGACTGACGCATAAAACACCCGGGAACGTTTATTCAAAATCTTTTCAAAGATTTTGCGTAAAAAACTTTCAAAAAAAGGTTGACGAACCGGAGAAAATGCGCTATACTGTCTACTGTTAGTTACCATGTAACAACGAAATTCCTGCCTCACGGTCCAAGGGAGGGAATAAGATGTCGGAAATTCGTGTTAAAGAGGGCGAGTCGCTGGAAAGCGCACTGCGTCGCTTCAAGCGCAGCACCGCTCGCAGCGGTGTGCTCGCAGAGGTCCGTAAGCGCGAGGCTTACGAGAAGCCGTCTGTCAAGCGCAAGAAGAAGTCCGAAGCAGCCCGCAAGCGCAAGTTCAAGTAATTGATCACTTGAAGTCGCTGTTGCTTTAGATTTCATACGCGTTGCTAACGCCGATGTAGGGGAGCCTGTATTGCAGGCTCCCCTATTTTCATTGCAGGGAGAAATACTATGCTCATCACCCCCGAATACGTTTTCAAGGATGTCACCCACATCACGCCGGAATGGCTGGCGGCAAAAGGCATCACTGCGCTGGTGCTGGATATCGATAACACCCTCACCGCTGACCGCAGTCAGGAGCTGCCGGAAGAAGTGGCCGTGTGGCTGGACACTATGCGCAAGGCGGGCGTCAAGCTCACCATCGTGTCCAACGGTGCGGAAAAGCGGGTGCGGCCCTTTGCCCAGAAGCTGGGCCTTGCGTACCTGTACCGCTCCGCAAAGCCGCTGCCCTTTGCTCTGATGGCGGCGCAGCACCGCATGGGCGTGAAGCGCCGTCAGATGGCGATGGTGGGCGACCAGCTCTATGCTGACCGCATGGCGGCAGCGCTGTACGGCATTCCGGGCCTGATGGTGGTACCCCGCGGCCCGGACCTCGGTGCGCAGGTCATCCTCAAGCGTAAGTGGGAGAAAAAACACTGGCAGAAATACTATGACCGGGGAGGCAAGACCCTGTGAGCGATTGGAAGATCCGGTTCGGCACCGCAGGCACCAGCGACAGCTTTGCCGCCCAAGGCTACAAAAGCAGCCTGGATGTGCCGGAGTACACCGCAAAGATGGGACTGAACGCCTTCGAGTACCAGTGCGGGCGCGGCGTGCGTCTGGGGCTGGACAAGGCTGCAAAAATGGCCGCACTGGCCGGGCCAAAGGATATCCTGTTCAGCGTGCATGCACCGTATTATATCAGCATGTCCAGTCTGGAAGAGGAAAAGCGGCTCAACAGCATCCAGTATCTGCTGCAAAGTGCGGCGGTGTGCAAAGCGCTGGGCGGAAGACGCATCATCTTCCACTCCGGCAGCTGCGGCAAACAGAGCCGGGAAGCGGCCCTTGAAAAAGCGCTGGATACCATGCGCCGTGCCGTGGAAGCGCTGGACGAAGCAGGCTTTGCCTATATGACTCTCTGCCCGGAAACCATGGGCAAGATCGGCCAGCTGGGCACACTGGACGAGGTGCTGGCGCTGTGCAGCGTGGATAAGCGCATTACGCCCTGCATCGACTTCGGCCACCTGAATGCCCGCACTCTGGGCGGCATCCGCTCGAAAGAGGACTACGCTGCCATCCTTGACCGCATGGCAGAAAAGCTGGGGGACCAACGGGCAGAACGGTTCCATGTGCATTTTTCCCGCATCGAGTATTCGGCGGGCGGCGAAAAGCGCCACTGGACCTTTGCCGAGACCCAGTTCGGCCCGGAGCCGCAGCCGCTGATGGAACTGCTGGCTGAGCGGAAGCTGCAGCCGGTTATCATCTGCGAGAGCGCGGGCACGCAGGCTGAGGATGCTGGGACTATGCAGCAGATGTACCATGCAGCGTGCAAAACGTAAAAAATTTTGTGTTTTTATCGTCTTTTTTGCCGAAACCCCTTGCCAAATGCAAACGGATTGGGTAAAATAAATAGAGATATGCGTTAAGCATTTGAGATTAAACTAATGGAGGAATTCCTATGATTTCTGCAGGCGAGTTTCGCAATGGCGTGACCTTTGAGCAGGACGGCCAGGTTCTTCAGGTCGTTGAGTTCCAGCACGTGAAGCCCGGCAAGGGCGCTGCCTTTGTCCGTACCAAGACCAAGAACGTGATTACCGGCTCTGTGGTTGAGACCAGCTACAACCCGACCGCAAAGTTCCCGCAGGCTTTCATCGAGCGCAAGGACGTGACCTATAGCTACGAGGATGGCGATCTGTACCACTTCATGGACAACGAGACCTACGATGACATCCCCGTCAACGCAGCCGATGTGCCCGATAACTTCAAGTTCTGCAAGGAGAACGAGCTGTGCAAGCTGCTGAGCTACAAGGGCAAGGTGTTCAGCGTCGAGATCCCCAACTTCATCGAGCTGGAAGTTACCCAGACCGAGCCGGGTGTCAAGGGCAACACTGCCACCAACACCCTGAAGCCCGCTACCGTCGAGACCGGTGCTGAGATTCGTGTGCCTCTGTTCATCAACGAGGGCGACCACATCCGCATCGATACCCGCACCGGCGAGTATATGGAGCGCGTCTGATCCCTTTAACGCCAAACCGGGCTGCGGGCAACCGTTTGCCCGGTTTTTTAAAACTCCGATTTTTCTCATTTTAAGGAGGGCATTCGTATGGAACTGAACAAAAAGGCAGCTTATCTGCAGGGTCTGGTCGATGGTCTGGGCATTGATGATACCACCAAAGAGGGCAAGATCATCAAGGCCATGAGCGCACTGCTGGGTGAAATGGCTGAGGTCATCGAGAGCGTGGACGAAGATCTTTCCCGCGCCTACGACCAGATCAACGACCTGAGCGATGAGCTGGAAGATCTGGAAGCAGATCTGTACGAGGAGGAGGACGAAGACGGCGAAAGCGAGGACGCTGAGGATGAGGACTCCGACGGCGACGACGATGACGATGCCAAGGATGATGACATCGCCAGCGAGCCGTTCTATGAAGTGGCCTGCCCCAACTGCGGCGAGACCGTTTACGTCAGCGAGGATGATCTGGATGCAGGCGAAGCCAACTGCGCGCACTGCGGCGTGACCTTTGAGGTCGCTCTGGAAGGGGACGGCGAAGAGGATGCCGAGGATGGCCCCGTGCAGTACGAAGTGACCTGCCCGGACTGCGGCACCACCGCCGTGTTTGAGGAAGACGAACTGCTGGACGGCGCACCCAAGTGCCCGAACTGCGGCAAGCCCCTCGACTTTGAAGTGACCGAAGAATAAACAAAAAAGACCGCGGCGCGCCGGGG
>NZ_JBBMEP010000018.1:0-55877 GCF_040096475.1 Faecalibacterium faecis
ACCTCCACCGAGTTGCCCCGATTAGAACCTGAATCTAACGCGTCTGCCAATTCCGCCATATCCGCATATTCTGTTGTGTTCGTGAGCTGTGCCGCTCGGAACGATAGTTATTATACCAGATATGGCAGAATTGTCAAGCATTATTTTTAATTTTTCTCGACAAAATTTTGCTTGAAAATTGATGCATTCTGAATGGCAGCTGCAGGGCGAAATTTTTGCCAAAGTGTGATACAATAAACAGGACGCGCCGGGAGGGTGTCCTGCGCGCAGACTGAGAAAACGAGGGAAATGCAGAATGTTCAATATCATTATTTTCCTGCTGGGAGCAGGCATCATGTTCTTTATGGCTCTGCGCAGTGTGCTGGCACGGCGCAGGCTGTGCACGCAGGGGCAGAAGGTCACGGCCACGGTGGAGGGCACCGTGCAGAGCCGGGATGGCGGTGCCTATGTGCTGGCCTTTACCACCGCAGGCGGCAGCCATCGGCTGCACTACCCGAAGCCTGCGCGGGGCAAGAGCTTTGCGGTGGGGGATACCGTCACCTTATACTATGACCCCGACGACCCGGAGAAGATGTACGTGGAAGGCGACCGGGCCACGCTGGGAGCCGAGGTGCTGTACGCCGTGCTGGGTGTGGCCCTGCTGGTGCTGACCGTGGGCATTGCCCGCTGAAAGGGGAAAAGAGGATGAAACTGGAACATTTTGGCATGGCTGAGCCGGGCGACTGCCGTCTGGTATTCACAGCCGGTGCCGAGGAGCTGGCGGCAGCCGTTGCGCAGGTGCAGGCAGAGCCGGACGCGCCGCAGGAAGAGGACGGTCTGCTGACTGAGGCGGTGAATCGCACCATTCTTGGCGGCTTTTCGGCGCTGTATGAGCAGCTGGTGCGGGAGTACCATGTGGTGCCGGTGACCGACCCGGATTTTGAATTGCTGGCGGTGAACCGGGCCGAGGGCTTCCGGGCGGGTGCGCAGTTCTACGCGCTGCCGCCGCTGGAAGTGGGAGCATACACCGGTTTCGTGCAGCCCATTGAGCCGCACCCCATCCGGCAGCTGACCATTGAACTGGAGATCAACCGTCACCACGGCGACGAAGAACGTGCAGCCGATGCAGCGGGCAAGGCGGCGCTGCGGCAGCAGGTGGCCCGCGAGATCTGGGCACAGCGCTGTGCCCAGGCTGAGCAGCGGGCACGCAAGGAGCTGGTATGGCAGCTGGGCGATGCAGTGAAAGGCCCGCTGCCAAAGCAGCTGGTGGGCGGTAACTATTTTGCCGAGCAGCGCCAGTTCAACCTGAGCCTGCAGGCCAATGGCATCAACTTTGACCAGTTCCTTAAAGTGCGCGGCCAGACGGTGGAAGAGTTCCGTGCATGGCTCCACGCGCAGGCAGAGCGCAAGCTGCGCAGCTGGCTGGGGCTTCTGCTGGTGGCAGAAAAGGAGGGCCTTGCACCCACGGATGCCGAGGTGGAAGCAGCCGCTGCCCACTGGGATGCCAAGCTGGACGGCGAGCGCACCTTCCCCGCCAACGATGCACGCAAGGTGCGCCAGCGTCTGGCCCGGGAGAGGACGGAGCAGTTCATTGTGGAGCACTCTACCCTCACGCCGCCGCCCGATGAACCCATCGTGCAGAAAGTTGAAAGCAAATAATAACAAAAAGGAGCGATGCAGCGCATCGCTCCTTTTTGTTATTATTATCAGGAACTCTCAGGTCTCCACGCCCTCGAACTGGCTGTTGTAGAGCTTGGCGTAGAAGCCGTTTGCAGCAAGCAGCTCGTCGTGGCTGCCCTGCTCCACAATGTGGCCGTCCTTCATCACAAGGATCACGTCCGCCTCGCGGATGGTGGAAAGGCGGTGCGCCACAATAAAGCTGGTGCGGCCCTGCATCATGCGGGCAAAAGCTTTCTGGATACGCACCTCGGTGCGGGTATCAATGGAGGATGTTGCTTCGTCCAGGATCAGCATCGGCGGCAGGCAGAGCATCACGCGGGCAATGCACAGCAGCTGCTTCTGGCCCTGACTGATGTTGCCGCCGTCCTCGGCGATGACGGTATCGTAGCCCTCCGGCAGGCGGCGGATGAAGCTGTCTGCATGGGCGGCTTTGGCTGCTGCCACGATCTCTTCAAGGCTTGCATCCGGCTTGCCGTAGGCAATGTTTTCCCGCACGGTACCGGCCCGCAGCCATGTATCCTGCAGCACCATGCCGTAGCTGCCGCGCAGGGAAGCGCGGGTCACATCCCGGATGTCGGTGCCGGACACCTTGATGGAACCGCCGTTCACATCATAGAAGCGCATGAGCAGGTTGATGAGAGTGGTCTTGCCGCAGCCGGTAGGGCCGACGATGGCAATGCGCTGGCCGGGCTTTACGTCGAGGGAAAGGCCCTCGATCAGCGGGCGGTCGGGCAGGTAGCGGAAGGAAACATCCTCCAGCTGCACATGGCCGTCCGGCTGCAGCACGGAGGCGTTCTCGACTTCCGGCACCTGATCGTCGGCATCCAGCAGCTCGAACACGCGGGCGGCGCAGGCCAGAGCATTCTGCAGCTCCGTCACCACGCCGGAGATTTCGTTGAAGGGCTTGGTGTACTGGTTGGCGTAGCTCAAAAACACGCTCAGCTGGCCGATGGTGATGCCGCCCCGCACCGCGTACACGGCACCCACAAGGCCCACGCCTGCGTACACGATGTTATTCACAAAGCGGGTGGCGGGGTTGGTCAGGCTGGAAAAGAAGATGGCCTTCAGGCTCACGTCCTGCAGACGGCCATTCACCTCGTCAAAGGCGGTAAGGCTCTCGGCCTCGTGGCCGAAGGCCTGCACCACCTTCTGGCCCTCGATCATCTCGTTGACCAGCGCGGTCTGCTCGCCGCGCACGGTGCTCTGGCTCTGGAAGTAACCATAGCTGCGCTTGGCAAGGAAGCTTGCCACCACGAGGCTCAGCGGGGTGATGCACACCACCACCAGCGTGATGGGCACATTCTCGCTGAGCATGAACAGCAGGGTGCCGAGGATGGTCAGAACGCCGCTGAACAGCTGTGTAAAGCCCATCAGCAGGCCGTCCGCAAAGGTATCCACATCGGCCACCATGCGGCTGACGATATCGCCGGAGGGGTGGCTGTCGAGGTAGGAAAGCGGCAGGGTCTGAATTTTGCGCAGGGCTTCGTTGCGCAGGTCGCGGCTGACAAGGAAGGTGATGCGATTGTTGCACACGCTCAGCAGCCACTGCGCAAGAGCGGCCACACCGGCAACCACCAGCACCTCGATGATAATGCGCATCACACCGCCAAAATCTACGGCACCCTTGCCCAGCATCATATCAATGGCGCTGCCGCAGAGGATGGGGATATACAGCTGCGCGCCCACGCTCACAGCGGCCACCACAAGGCTGCACACCACAAACAGGGAATAAGGTTTGATTTTGCCCAGAACACGGGTCAAGGTGGCCTTGCGCTGCTGCGGGGTCAGCTTTGTTTTTGCTTTTGCACTCATTTCTGCGCATCCCCTTTCTTGAACTGGCTCTCGTAGATCTCCTCGTAGACGGGGCAGGTCTGGCGCAGCTGGTCGTGGGTGCCGATACCCACCAGATGGCCGTCGTCCAGCACCAGAATTTGATCCGCGTGCTGCAGGCTGGCGGCGCGCTGGCTCACGATGAACACGGTCAGGCTGCCGGGCAGAGCAGCCAGTGCCTTGCGCAGGGCGGCATCGGTGGCGTAGTCCAGTGCGCTGGCGCTGTCGTCAAGGATCAGAATTTCCGGCTTGCCCACAAGGGCGCGGGCGATGGTCAGGCGCTGCTTCTGTCCGCCGGACAGGTTGCGACCGCCCTGCTCCACAGGCTCGTCCAGCCCAAGGGGCTTGGCTTTGACGAACTCCGCAGCCTGTGCTGTTTCCAGTGCGGCCCACAGGTCCGCATCGGTGGCATTCTTGTTGCCCCACAGCAGGTTGGAGCGGATGGTGCCGCCAAAGAGCTGGGCCTTCTGCATGACCATGGCTGCCTTGCTGCGCAGTTCTTCGCGGGGATAGTTCCGGGCATCGCGGCCCATGATCTCCACCGTGCCGTCGGTGGCATCGTAGAAGCGGGGGATCAGGTTGACAAGGCTGGATTTGCCGCTGCCGGTACCGCCGATGACACCAATGGTCTGGCCGCGCTTTGCAGTGAAGCTGATGTCGGAAAGGCTGGGTGCACCGGCACCCGCATAGGTCAGGCTTACATGCTCAAAGCGCACAGCATCGCCGGATTTTTCGGCGGGCACCTCGCCCAGAAGCTTTTCCGGGAAGGCCATGCCGGGCGTGGTGTCCAGCACAGCCTGCACGCGGCCTGCGCAGGCCAGCGCCTTGCTCACCTGCACGATCAGGTTTGCCAGCTTGACCAGCTCCACAAGGATCTGGTTCATGTAGTTCACCAGCGCAATCACGTCGCCGGAAGCCATGCCACCCACATTGATCTCAATGCTGCCCACATATAGCAGCGCCACAATGGCAATGTTGATGAGCACATAGGTCAGCGGGTTCATCAGGGCAGAGATATGGCCTACATGGAGCTGCATCTTGGTCAGCAGGTCGTTGGCATTCTCAAAGCGCTCTACCTCGCTCTTTTCCTTATCAAAGGCGCGCACCACGCGCACGCCGGTCAGGTTTTCGCGGGTCAGGCCCAGCACCCGGTCAAGGCGATTCTGTACCGTCTTGTACAGGGGCCGGGTAGCAGCCATGATGCCGAACACCACCACGCTCAGCAGCGGGATGGTCACTACAAAGATCAGCGCTGCACGGGAATTCACCGTAAAGGCCATGACCATGGCACCGATCACCACGAACGGGCTGCGCAGGAACAGGCGTAAAAACAGGTTCAGGCCGCTCTGCACCTGATTCACGTCGCTGGTCATACGGGTGATCAGGGTGCTGGTGCCGAGGGTGTCCATCTCGGTAAAGCTCAGGGTCTGGATGTGCTCAAACAGGGCGTGGCGCAGAGCTGTGGAATAGCCCACGGCCGCCTTTGCGGAAAAATACTGTGCCGTCAGGCTGCAGGCAAGGCCGATCATGGCCAGCAGCAGCAAAATGCCGCACCGCACAAGAATATAGTGGAAGTCGTGGGCGGCAATGCCGATGTTCACGATATCCGCCATGACCAGCGGCACGAACAGGTCGAACGTGGCTTCCAGCATCTTGAAAAGGGGCGCAAGCACGCTCTCGCGCTTGTAGTCCTTCAGATAGCCTAGCATCTTGTTCAAGGCGATACTCCTTCTTTCTTGCATTATAAGGTTTATGAAATCCTACTTATTATAGCGTACAAAAACTTAAAAAGCCATAGAAAATGTTTTTATTGCAAAAGTGTGCTGAAAACCGCCGGGCAAAATGCCGAAAACGGTTGAAACCAGGGTGGGGGTATGCTACAATGATTTTAAATATTGCACAAAAGGGGAAACAGGAATGCTGATAAGTTTGGTCGTTCCGTGCTACAATGAGGAAGAATCACTTCCCATTTTTTATAAAGAGGCCAGCAAGATCGCACAGCAGATGGGAATATCCCACGGAGCAGATTTTGAGTTCATCTTTGTGGATGACGGCTCAAAAGACCGCACACTGCAGATCGCGCGGGAATTGCACCGGAAAGATGCCCGTGTGCGGTACATCTCCTTCAGCCGGAACTTTGGCAAGGAAGCAGGCATTTATGCCGGATTAAAAGCGGCAAAGGGCGATTATGTAGCAACGATGGATGCGGATCTGCAGGACCCGCCCTCGCTGCTGCCGGAAATGCTGGAGCTGCTGCTCTCCGGCGAATATGACTGTGCGGCCACCCGCCGCACCACACGCGAGGGTGAACCGCCCGTTCGCAGCTGGTTTGCCAAAAAGTTTTATCAGATCATCAATAAGCTCTCGGATACAGAGATCGTGGATGGAGCAAGAGACTTCCGCCTGATGAGCCGCAAAATGACTGATGCCGTGCTGAGCATGGCGGAATATAACCGCTTCAGCAAGGGCATTTTCAGCTGGGTCGGCTTTAAAACAAAGTGGATCGACTACAAAAACGTAGAGCGTGTGGCGGGCACAACAAAGTGGAACTTCTGGGGTCTGCTCAAATATTCGATCGAAGGCATTGTGGGCTTTTCCACAGCTCCACTGCTGATGGCGGCGGGCCTTGGCCTTGCCTTTTGCGTATTGGCGTTTGTAGGCATCATAATCGTGGTGGTGCGTGCACTGATGTTCGGCGACCCTACTTCCGGCTGGCCGAGCCTTGTCTGCATTATCCTTTTGTGCAGTGGTGTGCAGCTGCTGTGTACGGGAATTGCGGGCGAGTACCTTGCCAAAACATATCTTGAAACAAAGCACAGACCAATCTATATTGCTGCTGAGACCGAAGAAGATCTGGACGCGGAATAAGGCGTTTCAGGAAAAATGTATTTTTCACGGGGTGCCAGAAGAAGCTGATCTGGCACCCCGCTTTTTTTGAGCAGGGAAAAATGAATACATACAGATAGGCGTTGTACCCAAAGCCATTTCCTGCTATACTAAAAATTGACTAGAAACTGGAAGAATGGTGAGCAGATGGCAAAAAGACAAGACGGCGGCATCCGGCTGCGCCCGGTGGGCACCCGCAAGCATCGGCAGAACGCTCCGGCCTACAGCCCGGCGGGCACCGGCTGCCCGGCCTTTGAGCAGGCAGTGGAAAATTTATATAAAGGCCAGAACGAAGAAAGCTTCTGGACGTTGATGGGCGCTTTGAACTATGCACTGGAAATGGAGACCCATGTTCTGGTGCCGCTGCGCACGGCACTGACGGTGCACAACACGCCTGCACCGTGGACGGAGCATCCGGTGCCCACGGCAAAGGCTAAGGACCTGCAGCTGTGGACCCTGCGCAACGAGAAGGGCCGCACATGGCTGCCTATGTTCACCTCTGCAGCTGCGGCCTGCGCCGACCGCAGCACTTCTGCCCGGCCAATGGCAGATTACACCCTGCAGGATGCCATGGAGCTGGCCCTTTCCACTGAGGGGATCGACGGCGTGGTGCTGGACCCGTGGAGCCACTCGGCTACGCTGGACGGCGCTCTGCTCAACGGTTTGCTGCACGCGGGCCATACGCCGGAAGACCCCGGTGATGAGAAAGCGGATGCCGGAAAGGAAGCCGCCCGCAAGGGCAACTGGGCGCAGGCTGTGGAATGCTTTGAAAAAGCAGCCGAGCTTGGCAGCGCCATGGGACTTGCCCTGCTGGCAGACTGTATTTATAAGGGCCGCGGCACCCGCACGAACCGTGCCAAGGCCCGCCGCATGTGGAAGGAAGCAGCAGACAGCGGCGAGATCTTATCCAACATTGCACTGGGCGATGACTGCGCTGCCCGGGGCGACAATGGCCGGGCACTTTTGTATTACCGCCGTGCCCGCTCCAACGCAGCCCATATGCCGGATATCGAGTACACTCCGCAGGTGTGCCTGCGTGTGGCCCAGACCGAAACGCGCTACACCAGCCGCAAAAAGGCGCTGGCACTGGCCGCAGAAGCAAGGCAGGGCTTTGCCATCAAGGCCCGTGAGCACGAGCCGGACGCAGAGCAGTGGCTGGCCGAAGCCGACCAGCTCATCCGGGAACTGACCAGTGAACTGCCTACCCGAGCCACAGCTTACGACATGGAATCTTTACAATTGGACTAAAAAATCGTCATATCGGGACGGTAAGATATACTCGGAAATGATTTGAAGAGCTGCGCCCAAGATGCACAGCACCGGAGAGGAAACAGACAGTATGAGCAAAGTAATCGGCATCGATCTCGGCACGACCAATTCCTGCGTGGCAGTGGTGGAGGGCGGCAAGCCCGTGGTCATCACCAATGCGGAGGGTGAGCGCACCACCCCCAGCGTTGTGGCCTTCACGAAGGACGGTGAACGTCTGGTGGGCGGTGCGGCCAAGCGACAGATCGCCACAAATTCCGGGCGCACTATCTCCAGCATCAAGCGCCATATGGGCAGTGACTACCGGGTGCACATCGACGGCAAAGACCTGACCCCGCAGGAGATCAGCGCCATGATCTTGGCCAAGATCCGCCGCGATGCCGAGAGCTATCTGGGCGAGCCGGTGACCGAAGCGGTCATCACGGTGCCCGCCTACTTCGACGACAGCCAGCGCAAGGCTACGCAGGATGCAGGCCGCATTGCAGGCCTGAACGTGCTGCGCATCATCAACGAGCCTACTGCTGCCGCTGTGGCCTATGGTTTGGATAACGAAGCGGCGCAGAAGATCCTCGTCTACGACCTCGGCGGCGGCACCTTTGATGTGTCCATCATCGAGATCGAGGACGGGACCTTTACGGTGCTTGCCACCGGCGGCGACACCCATCTGGGCGGTGACGACTTCGATCAACGCATCGTGGAATATGCCGTGGCCGAGTTCAAAAAATCGGATCGCATCGACCTCTCCCGCGACCCGGCAGCTATGGGCCGGCTGAAAGAGGAAGCCGAAAAGGCAAAGAAGGAGCTTTCTGCCGCGCCGTCCGCACAGCTGAACCTGCCGTTCATTGCGGTGGGCAAGGACGGCCCTCACCACTTAGATATCTCGCTTTCCCGCCCGCAGTTCGAAATGATGACCGGCGACCTGCTGGCCCGCACAGTGGCTCCCGTGCAGAATGCGCTGCGGGATGCAGGCATTTCTGCCAGCCAGCTGGGCAAGGTGCTGCTGGTGGGCGGCAGCACCCGGATGCCTGCGGTGGAGCGTCAGGTGAAGGAGCTGCTGGGCTGCGAACCCAGCCACAGCCTGAACCCGGACGAGTGTGTTGCCATGGGTGCGGCTGTGCAGGGCGGTCTGCTGCAGGGCGGCGGCAAGCTGGCCGGTGCCACCGGCGCAGCGGCGCAGGGCCTTGTGCTGATGGATGTGACCCCGCTGACCCTCTCCATTGAGACGCTGGGCGGCGTGGCCACCCCGCTGATCACCCGCAACAGCATGATCCCCACCCGCAAGAGCCAGATCTTCACCACCGCACGGCCCATGCAGACCAGCGTGGAGATCAACGTGCTGCAGGGCGAGCGCCACTTTGCCCGCGACAACAAGAGTCTGGGCAAATTCAAGCTCACCGGCATCCGGGCAAGCTTCTCCTCCAAACCGCAGATCGAAGTTACCTTCGATATCGACGTGAACGGCGTGGTGAAGGTGTCTGCCAAAGACCTTGGCACCGGCCGGGAGCAGAACATCACCATCACCGGCAGCACCAACCTTTCGGAAAATGAGATCCAGCGCGCCATGGCAGACGCTGCCGCCTACGAGGCCGAGGACAGCCGCCGCAAGGAGCGGCTGGATCTGCACAATCAGGCCGAGGTGCTGGCCTACAAGGTGGACGAGGCTCTTTCCAAATGCAAAAAGGAGCTGGACAAGGACGAGAAGAACCGCATCAAAACCGACCTCGCCAACCTCCGCCGCTGCCTGCGCAAGGATAAGCCCGAAAAGATGAATGAAAACGAGGAAGCCAATCTCCGTCAGGCCAAGACCCAGCTGGAAGAGAGCGCAAATCATCTGATGGTGCTTTATACCAGTGAGCAGGAAACAGATGGTACGAATAATGCGCTGTAAAAGTTGCAACAAAACAGAATGATGAGAACTGTGCTCTGTGGAAAATAGAAACCACAGAGCACGTTTTTCTGCAGAAATAGTTGCAGGAGATAGGCTGACATTGTATAATACAACTGTATAGTTTTGGCTAAATTCGGGAATGATGCCTTGTTTGGGAGAAAGACATGGAAAAAACTGCGGAAAAGCTAAAGGTAAATGAGAGCCTGTTAAAAACAGTACTGTGCAGTGCTACTTTTTGGGGATTGTTGGCGCATGGTATGGTTCTGTTCAACAAATACTCATTCCATGATGATGTACGGTATTTCAATGAAGTGGGCGCTACTTACGAATCTGGACGGTGGATGCTGGGCATTCTTGGAAGTCTGAGTGCAAATTTGCTGGGTAGTAAAAACTACAGCCTGCCAGTGGTAAATGGTACGATTACGATTTTGTGCATTGCAGCAATCGTATATCTGCTGGCGGATAGTTTGAGGATCCAGTCAAAGCCTCTTGTTATTCTGCTGTGCGGAAGTATGGTGACATTTCCGTCAGTGACGGGAACATTCAGTTACATGTTTACTGCACCATACTATTATGCTGCATCCCTACTGGGAGTTGTTGGAGCATGGATTTTTCACCAGAAAAAGAATGTTGTCGCTCTATTACTCTGCACGGTTTTGATGGCTTGCTCTGTTGGTGTGTACCAGGCAAATATCCCGGTCTGCATCTGTACATTGCTGCTTTATATGATGGAAGATATCCGGCAGTCTGATATGAACTGGAAAGCGTTTTGGAAAATGGCCCTGTGTAATGCAACTGTGTGCATTGGGTTTGTTACAGAATATTTTCTAGTCAATCAATATTTTCTGAATCAGTTTGGCGTTGTTTTGACGGATTACAAAGGTATCAATCATTTTGGAAGAACAAATCTGAGCAATTATATTTATCGGATACTGTGCGGTTACGGCTCATTCTTTTATCCAAGCACTGCTGTGGAAGACTTCAGCGCAAGATATGTCTATACTTTGTTGATCATTGTTACTGCGATCATTGCCATATTTGTGCTCCGGAAAATGTATATTCTTAAGACCCCAAAAGGATGTCAAACCCTATTGATCCTAATCGCATATCCTATTGCAGCATGCTTTGTATACCTGATGGTAGAGCCTTGGGATGTTCATGCCGTAATGACTTTTGGACAGGCGTTTGCCTTTGCTTTGGTTGTATGGTTTATTGATAAATATCCCGAAGATAGAACAAAAGTAGAAGGTGCCCTATGTAAAGCCGCTGTTGCCCTATTAGGAGTACTTGTGACTCTAAATATTCGTTACAGCAATATCCTCTACCTAAAAGCAGACGTGATGCAGACACAAATGATCAGTTATTACACAACTTTGATCACGCGAATTGAAAGTATCGAAGGTTATACTGAAGATGCGCAGGTTGTTTATATCGGGGAGTATGACAAGCACGATAAAAATCTTGTTGGAATCAGCGAATATTTCGATGATTTGGATCTGGCTACATATAAAGGAGAACCTATTTTCAATGATTACGCATGGAAGGAAGCCATGGAGTTTTGGTGTGGCTTTGCACCGGAATTAGGAGATGCCGCAGAGTTTGACGGTAATGCCGAGGTAGCATCTATGCCCTGCTATCCGGATCAGGGTTCGATCCGGTGCATCAACGGAAAAATTGTTGTCAAATTTGCAGATGAGCCGTAAGAACTACGAAAAAGCAGGGAAGTTAAATGAAAAAATTATCGTTAATTATTTCAGTTTATAACGAAGAAGCCGTTCTGGAAAAGTTTTATAAAGCTTTCTGCTCCATCGAACAGAATTTGGAATACGGGGGAGGGGGATATGAGCTGATTTTTGTAAATGATGGCAGTACCGATGCCAGTATGAATATTCTGGAAGTGATTGCGCAGCAGAACAAGAATGTCCGTGTAATCAGTTTTTCGCGAAATTTTGGCCACGAGGCTGCCATGATTGCAGGCATCGATCATGCTGCGGGGGACGTGATCATTTGCATGGATGCCGACCTGCAGCACCCTCTGGAATGCATCGCCCCCATCATGGCGAAATTTGAGGAAGGCTATGAGGTTATCAGCATGGTCCGAACCTCCAACAAATCGGCAGGTGCCATCAAAAACTTTACATCCAGAGCATTCTACCGGGTGATCAACGCCTTGTCTGATCAAGTAAAACTGGAGGAAAATGCATCGGATTTCTTTGCCATCAGTAGCCGTGTGGCAGATGTTCTGCGTACAAATTACCGTGAAAAAACTCGTTTTCTGCGTGGATATGTACAAAGCGTTGGTTTCCGGAAAACAACGCTGGAATACACTGCTGCGGAAAGAGCTGGCGGTGCCAGCCACTATACGCTGAAAAAACTGATGAATTTTGCAATCAGCACCATAGTCGGTTTTTCTGATTTTCCACTGAAACTCGGCCTCTATGCCGGTGCTGTAAGTTTTCTTGCTGCTGTGCTTTTTGCTATAAGTGCACTGTGCGGCTTCCGCGAGTATAAGGTGATTCTTGCAGCATTCAATGTTTTATTTGCTGTTCTCTTTTTGCTGGTCGGAATTATGGGTGAATATTTTTCCGTTGCATTTGCAGAGCTGAAAAACCGTCCGATCTATATTGTGGAAAAGGAAATCAATTCCGGGCACTGCGTATGATACAAATAATAAAGCAACTTTATTTTCGTTATAAGGAATTGATCAACTATGTGATCGTAGGTGGTCTGACTACGGTAGTGAGTCTGGCAAGTTACTATTTTTTCACTGCAGTCTTTCTGAACCCGCAAGACCCATTTCAACTGATGACTGCCAATACGCTCTCATGGATCTGCGCAGTCTCTTTTGCTTACATCACAAACAGGAAGTTCGTTTTTGAAAGCAAAAGTGCTGATAAATTGCGCGAAATGCTGAAATTTTTCAGTGCGAGGATTTCCACTCTCCTTATCGAAATGGCCTGCATGACATTGCTGGTAAATATTCTGCACTGGAATGACCGGATCTCTAAGTTTGCGGTACAGTTCATCGTCATGGCTCTGAATTACATTTTCAGCAAGCTGTTTGTGTTCCGCATCAAAGAATAATACAGAGTAAAAGGGGCTGCTGCACATGCAACAGCCCCTTTTACTCTGTGGAAAAAGCCTTACAGCATCTTAGAAAGGAATGCTTTCAGTCTGGGATGCTTCGGATTCGTGAACAGCTCCTGCGGCGGCTCGTCCTCCTGGATCTTGCCGTCGTCGATGAAGATGACGCGGTTGGACACCTCGCGGGCGAAGCCCATTTCGTGGGTGACCACCAGCATGGTGATGCCGGTGTGGGCCAGCTCCTTCATCAGTTCCAGAACCTCGCCCACCATTTCGGGGTCGAGGGCGCTGGTGGGCTCGTCGAACAGGATCACGTCCGGGTCCATGGCAAGGGCACGGGCAATGGCAATACGCTGCTGCTGGCCGCCGGAAAGGCTCTTGGGGTAGGCATCGGCCTTGTCGGCCAGACCCACACGGGCCAGCAGCTCGTCGGCGCGCTGGGAAATGGCTTCCTTGTCCTTCAGCTTGAGCAGACTGGGGGCCAATTCCAGGTTCTTCTTCACGGTCAGGTGCGGGAACAGGTTGAAGTGCTGGAACACCATGCCCATCTTCTGGCGCACAGCGTCGATGTGGGCTTCGTCCACCTCAGTGCCCTCGAACTTCACGGAGCCGCTGGTGGGGATCTCCAGCCGGTTCAGGCAGCGCAGGAAGGTGGACTTGCCGCAGCCGGAGGGGCCGATCAGGCAGACCACATCGCCGCGGTAAATATCAATATCGATGCCCTTCAGCACGTCCAGCGTGGGGGTGGGCTGCTTTGCGCCCGGCTTTTTTTCGCCGCCGTAGGTTTTTGTCAGGCCGCGGACTTCCAGAATTTTATCGGTCACTTTGAGCAAGCCTCCTCTCAAACTTTGCCAGCAGACGGGTGAACAGCATGACCAGCACAAGGTAGATCAGTGCATCGCCCAGCAACGGGAACATGGGCTCGTAGGTGCGGTTCATGATGCCCTGTGCGGCGTACAGCAGCTCCTTGCCGCCGATGACCGTGATCAGGGAGGTATCCTTCAGCAGGACGATGAACTCGTTGCCCAGAGCAGGCAGCACCGCACGGATGGCCTGCGGGATGATGATGACCACCATGGTGGTCATGTAGTTCAAACCAAGGCTGCGGCCGGCCTCCATCTGGCCGGGGTCAACGGCCATCAGACCGCCGCGGATGATCTCCGAAACATAAGCACCGGAGTTGATGCCCAGTGCCAGCGCACCTACCATGGTAAAGTTGCGGCTGTTGGCAAAAATGACCATGCTCATGATGAGCAGCTGCACCATCATAGGCGTGCCGCGGATGATGGTGGTGTAAATTTCGCAGATGATGTTGAAGAAGCCCAGCACCGGGTTCTTGTGGCCGGGGCGCTGCTGGTCGTGTGCCACACGCACCAGAGCTACCACGCTGCCCAGCACGATGCCCAGCGCCAGCGCGAGAGCTGTGACCAGCAGGGTGGTGCCCACACCGCTGACATACTGGAGCCAGCGGTCTTTCAGGATGAACGCCTGATAAAACTTAAAGAAAAATTCCTGCCCGAAGCTGAGCTTCGTACCGCCGTTGAGCAGCTCTTTGAGCAGTTCGTATTGAGCAGCCATTCGCATCCTCACTTTCCTGTTTTGTTAGAATTTTGTAACCTTATTTTTCCAAAAAAGGGGAGGTACCCCAGTTGGGGCTGCCTCCCCGTGGTTCCGTTATCAGCCAGCTGATTATTCAGCGGTGATGTACTTGTCCACGATGGACTGCAGGGTGCCGTCAGCCTTCAGCTCTTCCAGAGCGGCGTTGACGACATCTTCCAGAGAAGAACCCTTTGCCATGCCGATGGCGTAATCCTCCTCGGCGTAGCTGGTCTCCAGCACCTTCAGGCCGGGGTTGGCAGCCACATACTCCTTGGCGGGAGCGTTGTCGATGACCACAGCGTCCACCTGACCATTGTTCAGGGCCTGCACAGCGGTCAGACCGCTGTCGTAAGCCACCACAGCGTCCTCGCCGAAATCATCGGTGCAGTAGATGTAACCGGTGGTGCCGCGCTGAGTGCCGATCTTCTTGCCCGCCAGATCATCGGGAGATGCAATGTCGGAGCCTTCGGGCACGATGATGGACTGGATGCCGGTAGCGTAGCTGTCGGAGAAGTCCATCACAGCCTTGCGCTCGTCGGTCACGGTCACACCGGCCATAACGATGTCGGCCTTGCCCTGCTGCACGCTCAGCAGCGCAGCGTCAAAGTCCATGTCGTCGATCTGCAGCTCCAGACCCAGCTTGTCGGCAATGGCCTGAGCGGTCTCCACGTCGATGCCCTCGATGTCACCGGCGTCGGTGGTCATCTCGTAGGGAGGGAAGGTGGCGTTGGTGGCCATGGTCAGCTTGCCAGCCTCAACGGTGGTCAGCTCACCGGCGGCAGCGCTGGTGGAAGCAGCCTCAGAAGAAGCGGCAGCAGAGCTTGCCACAGAGGAAGCCACGCTGGAAGAGGAACCACCGCAGGCGGTCAGAGCCAGAGCGGCAACGGACAGACCGGCAGCTGCCAGAAAGCTGCGACGAGAGATCTTTTTCATATTCAAACACTCCTCAAATGTACTGTATGTTTTTGCGGTACGCCAGAACGATGCGATTCATCGAACATCTGGCGAACGAATTTAGTATAGATTGTACAAATTGAAAAGTCAATACTTGTGCAAAAAATCTCATCAATTGAAACCGAATTGAAAACAATTATACAAAAAATGCGTTGAAGAAATGTATATATACAAATTATAGATATTTTGCGATCTCTTCTTTGCTCCGCTTTGGCACGCAGTAATCCCGGTTCTCGTCCAGATAATATTTTACGCCGGTCTCAGCCGTCAGCGGCACAATGTGAGCCTTGTGGGTCGGGTAGCCGAACGCCACCATGAATGCCAGCTTCTGCGGTTCTTCAATGCCCAGCAGTTCGGTGAGGGCAGGCTTGTTGATCGCGCCCATGATGCAGCTGCCCACGCCTTTGTCCCATGCGGCAAGGGTCATGTTGGCAAGGGCGATGCCGGTATCGGTGGCAAGGTCGCCGGGGATGGAAGTGTCCTGCACCACGGCCACATACAGGGTGGGCAGCTCGTCGGCTTTGGGCGTGCCCTGCTCCGGCGGCAGATAGGCAGCCCACTTGACCAGCGGCTGCACCTTTGCCACCGCCTCGGGCTTGTTCACCACCACCAGACGCACAGCCTGACGGTTGGCTCCGCAGGAGGACAGGCGGACGGCCTCGACGATATCATCCACCACATCCTGCGGAACAGCTTTCTGTGCAAAGCGGCGGTAGGTGCGGCGGCTGACAAGAGTATCCATAACAGACATAAAGAGCACCTCCTTTATATAAGTGTTGTCAAAAGTATAGCAGATGCGGCAGAGTCTTGCAACGCTCCGGCGCAAAAAAGCTTGCACGTTGGGCAGTGATCTTGCCTTTTGCGACGGGCTGCAATTGCATCCGACAAATGATATATGGTAAAATATGGTAGAAGAAAGGAGACGGCGCAATGGTATTGGCGGCAGGCATCGTGGGTTTTATTCTGGGGGTCAATTTGGGTTTTTTGTTTGCCGGGCTGATGCGGGCGGCAAGAGGGGAACATGAGCAGACAGAAGATGAAAACAAGACATGTTGAGAATGAATGAAAATAACGGAGAACAAAAAGGGCCGCTGTACGGGATGCTGTACAGCGGCCCTTTTTGCCGGGCTTGACGGAACTTACGATTTTCTCTTGGTCGCTCCTGTTTTTCTGCATCCGGCGGAAAAAGATGCCAAAAACCACTTGACAAACTGTTACGGGGGGGGGGGTATTATATAGGAAAAGCAGGCTCCACAAAAAAGTGATGGGGGCATGCAGAAAAGATTGTGAGGTTGATTCTTATGTCTAACATTTCTCGTCGTAAGTTCCTCAAGGGCGCAGGTGTGGCTGCTCTGGCTGTTGCTGCTGCCGGTGTTCTGGCTGGCTGCTCCGATCAGAGCACGCCCGATACGGGCAAAAAGCGCCCGATCAAACTGAAGTACATGGTGACGACCCAGGGCGAAAGCATCGTCAAGGACGTGCCCATTGAAGTTCCTGCTCTGGCTGATACCGTGACTTTTGCGACCATTAAGGAAAATGTGCCTGCCGAACTGAAGGATTATGAGTTCGACAGCACTGAGGACAAGAAGATCATTGATGGCGTTGTCGTCATTAAGATGCACAAGAAGGCAGCTGCAAAGCCTCAGAAGAAGGTTACGATTGAGTATGTTTATGGCACCGGCGCTCCCGATGACGCTAAGTTCGCCCCGACTTCTCTGAATGTTGATGTGGATGCAAAGTACCTCACTCAGGATCAGCTGGATAGTCTGGTGGATAAGAGCGGCAAGTATAGAGTTCTGAATGCTACTGAGCTGATCGGCTTCGGCGGCATGACTCAGAACGGCATCATTGAGGGCGACAAGGCAACCGTTTACATTACTGAGAAGTAAGCTGGATCGGCTTTTCATTATTTAGATTTTAAAAATTTAAAATTTAAAATTTAAGATAACAACACCAACAGGGTGGTGGCCAACAAGGCCTCCGCCCTATTGGTGTTGTTTTTTTGTTAAAATTTCACTTGACAAACAGTTACCAGGGAGGGTATTATATAGAAAAAGCAGGCTCCACAAAAAAGTGATGGGGGCATGCAGAAAAGATTGTGAGGTTGATTATTATGTCTAATATCTCTCGTCGTCAGTTCCTGAAGAGCGCAGGTGTTGCTGCTCTGGCTGCTGGTGTTCTGGTTGGCTGTGGTAATGTCCCCGGCACTGATGTGCCCGATGTTCCCGAGGTGACCAGCGTTGATCTGCGCGTCATTTTTGTGGATGAAAAGGAGAATCCTGTTGGCAATAGCGTTGACGGCGTCTACGAGACGAAGGTTCTGAAGGGTGCAAAGCGGTACGACCCGAAGCTGATTCCCGCAGAGAAGCTGCCGAAGG
Source organism: Faecalibacterium faecis (assembly GCF_040096475.1). Lineage (NCBI taxonomy): Bacteria > Bacillati > Bacillota > Clostridia > Eubacteriales > Oscillospiraceae > Faecalibacterium > Faecalibacterium faecis. Next base: position 17,545 of record NZ_JBBMEP010000018.1, read on the forward strand.
GCTATGAGCTGGTCAGCACTGATGAAGTTGACATTATTGCGGATAGCACTCCGATGATTGCTAAGGTTCCTGTTAAGCTGCAAGGATCCAAGCCTGCAAGCAAGAGCAAGGTGTTCCTTACTTTGATGTTCACTACTGGCGGTGTAAAGCCTCGCCGTGTGGAAGTGATCGCCAACAAGGTTTTTGATTTGAAGAGCAACCCGAATGAGATGGTTTGCTACGATGACATTAAGGACAGCCTGCTCGAAAAGTGCAAGGATATCGAGCCGGATACGACTTGGGAGAGCTATCTGAAGATCGTAGACGGCGGTTATGAGGCTACTGTTGTGATGGGCGTGGCACTCAAGGGCTAAACCGCTAAGTACAGCTGAACTGATTGCATAAACACGAAGGTGCTGGCAGGTTGAAAACAACCTGCCGGCATCTTTTTGCTTTTATATAAAATGGTTGCGGCTGTTTTTGGGGTGGCGGGTGTACCCCTTCCGTCTTGCCGCAAAGCGGCAAGAGAAACCCTCTCAGGCTCACTGCGTTCGCCAGTTCCCCCTGAGAGGAAAGACTTCCCCCGCTCCGGGGGAAGATGTCGCGCAGCGACAAAAGGGGGAATCTGGCACGCCGTCAGGCGTGACTGAGAGGGTTTTACTTCCGCTTTTTTGGCAGCGGGATGCACAATACCAGACTGATGCCGATGGCCAGCGCAACGGCTACCTTAAAGGTGCTGATGCCGTTGGAAAGGGCCAGCACATTGTTGCCCTGTATAAAATAGTAGGCGGTGTAGTAGATGCCAGCGCCGGGCACCAGCGGGAAGATGCCGGACAGCAGGAACACCGTTACCGGCATTTTGAGGGTGATGGCGAACACCCGGGTGAGCAGGGTGAGGGGGATCACCGCCAGCAGGGAGGCCGCAGCACTGTCTGCCCCCAGCATTACGGCCAGCTCGTAGACGAACCAGCCCACGGCCCCCACCAGCCCGCAGAAGAACAGGCTTTTGCGGGGGCACGCAAACAGGATGGCAAAGCACAGGGTGCCGACCCCTGCAATGAAGAACTGCGCCGCCAGCTCTCCGATCTGTGTACTGGTGAGCATCATGCGACCACCACCCCCGTAAAGAATGTATAAAGGCTCAGCACAAGGCCGGTGCCAATGGCAATGCTGGCCGCAATGAGCAGTGCATCGATCATGCGGATGGTGCCGGAAAGGTAGTCGCCTTGCACGAAATCCCGGATGCCCATGGTGAACGCGATGCCCGGCGTCAGGATCATCAGCGAACCGATGATGGCATGGCTGGCAGAGGTGCCCAGCAGGTTGCAGCCCAGAATGCACGCCAGCGTGATGAGCGCCGCACAGCTGATCTTGCAAAAGCCGCCGGGCAGCTCGTGCTGCTCACACAGCAGCAAATAGCCGCTGGCAAGAAAGCCTGCCAGTGCCGCCGCCAGTGCACTGCGCAGTGTGCCGCCGAAGATCAGCGCAAAGCAGAATGCACCGCACATGCCGCTGACCAGCTGCACCCAGTCCTTGGGGAAGGGGATGCGCCGTGCCAGCACAAGGCGGCTCTCGGCCTCGTCCAGAGTCATATTGCCCTCGGCGATCTCGCGGGAGAGGGCGTTCACCGCCGCCACCCGGCTCAGATGGGTGGTACGGCTGGGCACGTTGCGCACCTCGCTGATCTCGGCGGTGCCCGCACTGGCAAAGATGCCGTTGGTCAGCACATAAACGTGGAACTCCCGCAGGTGGAATGACCGGGCCATGATCTCCATGGTCTGCTCCACCCGGAACACCTCGGCACCGTTTTCCAGCAATGTCTGGCCCGCCGCCATGATAAAATCCATGATGCGGCGGCGCAGTTCTTCATCCGGGAAAACCTCGCGGCTGTTCATTGCCGCACCTCCTTTATAAATAATGCTGTCTTATTCTACCATGTCCGCGGCTGGCGCACAAGATAAAAAAACGCAATTTCCTACTAAAAAACTTCGTTGTAGGTGTTGACAAATCCGGTCGATTGGATTATTATAAATGCAATATCACAAAAATGGCTGTGAAGAGAAGAGTAGGCCTTCGCATTGATCCTTACCAGAAAGCCCGGGCGATGGAAAAGGGCAGGAAACAGGAAGCTGAAAATGGTCTCGGAGCTGTGCGGGCGAGGTGCATGAGCGCTAAGTTTGCAACGGGATGCGCCCGTTACAGCGTCCGGCTGTAAGCAGCAAAGCTGCCGCAGCATTGAGGCTGTGCCCGCAAGGGTGCGGTAAACCAAGGTGGTACCACGGAAGTATGTTATGCTCCCGTCCTTGTCTGAGCGTTGGCTCAAGGTCAAGGACGGGAGCTTTTTTCATGCATCCGTCAAAGGCCCTTAGCACGGAACTGTGCCGTGCGGGCCGCTGTACATTATAATAAGCAAATAGAGAGGGAACAAAACTATGATTACTCGTCGTGATTTTCTGAAAGTTACCGGAGCTGCAGCTGCTGCAGCTGCCCTGACCGCATGCGGCGGTTCTTCTTCCACCGCATCTTCCGCTGCTTCCGGCACTGCTTCTTCCGCAGCTTCTTCTGCTGTGGCTAAGCTGGACAAGGTGAAGGTGGCTGTGCCCAACGACACCACCAACGAGGCACGCGCCCTGACCCTGCTGGAGAAGAACGGCTTCTTTAAGCTGAAGGCTGATGCAGGCCTGACCGCAACCGCAAAGGACATCGAGGAGAACCCTCTGAATGTTTCCGTTGATGAGGTCGAGGCTGCTCAGGTGCCCAACGTCCTGCAGGACGAGGACTACGCCGTCATCAACTCCAACTACGCCATCTCCGCTGGTCTGGACCCCATGACCGATGCTCTGGCAATGGAGGACGGCACCTCTGCTTACGTCAACATTCTGGTCTGCAAGGACGGCAATCAGGAAGAGCCGAAGATCAAGGCTCTGGCCGCTGCTCTGCAGAGCCAGAAGGTGAAGGACTTCATGGATGAAAACTACAAGGGCGCTGTGGTGTCCGTTGTGGAGAACCCCACCGACGGCTATGATTCCTCCATCGACTACGATGCACTGAACGGCGAGACCGTCAGCTGCGCTGCTACTCCGGCTCCTCACTGCGAGGTTCTGGAGATCTGCAAGGACATTCTGGCCGAAAAGGGCATCACGCTGGATATTCAGGAGTACGACGACTACATCATTCCCAACAACATCGTTGAGGACGGCCAGTGCGATACCAACTATTTCCAGCATCAGCCGTATCTGGACGACTTCAATGCAGAGCACGGCACCCATCTGGTGACGGTTGCCGGCATCCACGTGGAGCCTATGGGCATCTACGGCGGCAAGCAGGACAGTCTGGCACCGATCGAGGGTTAAGCAAACTCCCCCAGTCACCTTGCGGTGACAGCCCCCTCGGGGAGGGGGCCTTTGCCTGACCGTTCTGTTTCAGGCTCCCTCCATGAGGGAGTTGGCAAACCCGCAAGGGTTTGACTGAAGGAGTTTATTCAACAGCAAGGAGCAATTTCTGTGATCGAGATCAAACATCTTTCCAAGACCTTCCAGATGAAGGACGGCGCGGTGAATGCGCTGAAGGACATCAACCTCACCATCCCGGATGGTTCCATTTATGGCATCATCGGCATGTCCGGTGCGGGCAAATCCACGCTGGTGCGCTGCATCAACCTGCTGGAACGCCCCACCGAGGGCAGCGTTGTGATCGACGGCACTGCTATGGAGACTTTAAACGCAGCCCAGCTGCGTGAGCGCCGCCGCGATATCACTATGATCTTCCAGCAGTTCAACCTGCTGATGCAGCGCAGCTGCCTGAAGAACATCTGCTTCCCCATGGAGCTGGCCGGTGTAAAAAAGGCGGATGCCGAAAAGCGTGCCAGAGAGCTGCTGGAAGTGGTGGGCCTGCCCGATAAGGCCAACGCCTACCCGGCACAGCTGTCCGGCGGCCAGAAGCAGCGCATTGCCATTGCCCGCGCACTGGCAACGGACCCCAAAGTTCTGCTCTGCGATGAAGCCACCAGCGCACTGGACCCCAACACCACCCATGCTATCCTGACCCTGATCAAGGACATCAACAAGAAGCTGGGCATCACGGTGGTGGTCATCACCCATCAGATGAGCGTTGTGGAAGAGATCTGCGATCACGTTGCCATTCTGGATGGCGGCGTTGTGGTGGAGGAGGGCTCCGTGCAGGAGATCTTCTCGAACCCCAAAACGCCCGCAGCAAGGCGTCTGGTGGCCCCCAATGGCGGCAGCGCTGCGCGGGACCTTTCCAGCTTTGCCCCGGACGACCATGTGGTGCGCGTCACCTTCAACGGTTCGTCCACGGCAAAGCCGCTGGTGGCAAGCCTTGCCGCAGAAAAAGGCATTCTGGTGTCGGTGCTCAGCGCCGACACCCGTGATCTGAGCGGCCAGTGCTACGGCTCCATGCTGCTCAAGCTGCCCACTGATGTGGAGCAGGCAAAGCAGGCTGCGGCCTATATGCGCGCCCAGCCCGGCATTACGGTAGAGGAGGTGACCGGCGAATGAGTATTGCAGATTACGGCTTTGCCATCTGGGAGACCTTTTACGTGACGGTCCTTTCCACCGCGTTTGCGCTGGTGCTGGGCCTGCCGCTGGGTGTGCTGCTGGTGGCCGGTGATAAGGACGGCATTCTGCCGCTGCCCGGCTGGCTGATGCACATTCTCAACATTGTTATCAACATCCTGCGCAGTGTTCCGTTCCTGATCCTGATGATCTGTGTATTCCCGCTTACCCGTGCCATCGTGGGTACCACAGTGGGTACCAAAGCCACCATCGTTCCGCTGGTGGTGGCAGCCTTCCCGTTCGTGGCGCGTCTGGTGGAGACCAGCCTGCGCGAGCTGGACGAGGGCGTGGTGGAAGCCGCCCAGAGCATGGGCGCAACGCCGTTCCAGATCATTACCAAGGTGATGATCCCGGAATGCCTGCCCGGCCTGATCTCCAGCATGACCACCGCACTGACCACCATTCTGGGCTACTCGGCCATGTCCGGTGTCATTGGCGGCGGCGGTCTGGGCAAGATCGCTTTGTCCTACGGCTATTACCGCTACCAGACCGATATCATGATCGTGTGTGTCATTTTGCTGGTGCTGATGGTTCAGGTGTTCCAGACTTTGGGCACTGCTTGGGCCACCAGAAGCGATAAGCGGCTGCGGAAGTAACTCCTTCAGTCGCACTTCGTGCGCCAGCTCCCCCGGAGAGGGAGCCTCTGGCGAAGAGGAAAACTTTCCGGTATTGCCAAAGCCGAAAGGCTTTGACGGAAGGAGTCCTCTCCTCATTTTGCCCCCGAACGGGAACTAAAATTTAACGTTTCAATTCCCCGCCGGAGGCTGCAACACTCCTGCGGGGAATTGTGCTATATGGACAAACCCAGTAAAGGAGTATGTAGTATGAATCGCGATACCATCTGCGTGCAGGGCGGTTACACCCCCGGCAACGGCGAACCCCGCCAGATCCCCATTATCCAGTCCACCACCTTCAAGTATGCCACCAGCGAGGATATGGGCAAGCTGTTCGATCTGGAAGCTGACGGCTACTTCTATTCCCGTCTGCAGAACCCCACCTGCGACCTTGTGGCTAAGAAGATCTGTGAGCTGGAAGGCGGCACGGCCGCAATGCTGACCAGCAGCGGTCAGGCTGCAAACTTCTTTGCCCTGTTCAACCTCTGCGAAGCAGGCGACCATATCGTGGCATCCAGTACCATCTACGGCGGCACCTTCAACCTGATCTCCGTCACCATGAAGAAAATGGGCATTGAAGCCACCTTTGTGGACCCGCTGTGCACCGAGGAAGAATTGAACGCCGCATTCCAGCCCAACACCAAGGTGGTGTTCGGCGAGACCATCGCAAACCCGGCCCTGACCGTGCTGGACATTGAGAAGTTTGCCAAGGCTGCTCACGCCCACGGTGTGCCGCTGATCGTGGACAACACCTTCCCCACGCCGGTCAACTGCCGCCCCTTTGAGTGGGGTGCGGATATCGTGACCCACTCCACCACCAAGTACATGGACGGTCATGGCGCGGTGCTGGGCGGTGCCATCGTGGACGGCGGCAAGTTCGACTGGATGGCCCATGCCGAGAAGTTCCCCGGCCTGTGCACCCCGGACGACAGCTACCACGGCATCACCTACGCCGAGCGTTTCGGCAAAGAGGGTGCCTTTATCACCAAGGCTACCGCGCAGCTGATGCGTGACTTTGGCTCCATGCAGTCGCCCATGAACGCCTACATGCTGAACCTCGGTCTGGAAAGCCTGCATGTGCGGATGCAGCGCCACTGCGCCAACGGCATGGCCGTGGCAGAGTTCCTTGAGAGCCATCCCAAGGTGGCCTACGTGAACTACTGCGGCCTGGAGTCCAGCCCGTACCATGCACTGGCTGAAAAATACTTGCCGAACGGCAGCTGCGGCGTGGTCAGCTTTGGTCTGGCCGGCGGCCGTGAGGCTGCAAGCATCTTTATGAAGAACCTGAAGCTGGCAGCCATCGAAACCCATGTGGCCGATGCCCGCACCTGCTGCCTGAACCCTGCATCCAGTACCCACCGCCAGATGAACGATGAGCAGCTGAAAGCCGCCGGTGTGCCCGCAGAGCTGGTGCGCATGAGCTGCGGCTTGGAAAGCAGCGAAGACCTCATCGCAGATATTGCACAGGCGCTGGATAAGATCTAAAAGGTGAGTTCAGCAGCATCTATCGGTTCCGGCCCTTCTCGTAAAAATGCGTTTGGAGCGCCCCGCAGGGCGCGACAAACGCAAAATATAAAAAATAAATTCCGCTGAAGATAGCCAGAGCGTCAGCGGAGGCTATTCTAAATCGTTAGGAGTACGAACTATGCCGCTGATCATCCCCAAGACCCTGCCTGCTTACGATGCCCTCTACAACGAAAATATCTTCGTCATGCATCGTGAGCGCGCCCTTGCCCAGCACATCCGCCCGCTGGAGATCCTGATCCTGAACCTGATGCCCACCAAGATCACCACCGAGACCCAGATCGCCCGTCTGTTGGCAAATACCCCGCTGCAGGTGCACATGACCCTGCTGCAGACGGCCAGCCATGCGGCGACCCATGTTTCGGCGGCACATCTCGAATCGTTCTATAAGAATTTCAACGAGGTGAGGAACAACCGCTACGATGGCATGATCATCACCGGCGCACCGGTGGAGACCATGGACTTTGAGCAGGTGGATTACTGGCCGGAGCTGTGCGAGATCATGGACTTCAGCGAGACGAATGTCTACTCCACCCTGCATGTGTGCTGGGGTGCACAGGCTGGCCTGTACTACCACTACGGCGTGCACAAGCAGCTGCTGCCGGAAAAGATGTTCGGCGTGTTCGAGCACCGGGTCACCCGCCCGTCGAACCCTTTGGTGCGCGGCTTTGACGAGGTGTTCTATGCGCCCCACAGCCGCCACACCGGCATCAGCCGCGAGGATGTGGACAACTGTAAGGCTTTGCGCATCCTTGCCGAGAGCGATGCGGCCGGGCCCTTCCTCATGAGCACCGAGAACGGACGACAGATCTTTGTCACCGGCCACCCGGAGTACGACAAGTACACACTGGATTCAGAGTACCGCCGCGATGTGGATAAGGGCCTGCCCATCCATGTGCCGGTGAATTACTACCCGGACGATGATCCCACAAAGCCGCCGCTGTTCCGCTGGCGTGCCCACGCCCACCTGCTGTATGAGAACTGGCTGAACTACTATGTCTACCAGAACACCCCCTATGATCTGGGCGAGATCCAGCGCGTAAAGCACGAATAAATGCACAAAAACCGGTATTGCGTCAAAATTGCGCGATACCGGTTTTTATGTTATACTGTTCCTGCGGCCCTTCTCCATTCCCCTAACCGCGGAAAGGAGGTGAACCCCTTGGAAACTCTCTCTACATTTATCCAAACCGTTGCCGCGCAGGTAGTTGCCTACTATCTGTGTACATGGATCGACGGTAAGATCGGCAAGGGCAGCAAACACTAAAAGAAGCCCCCGGTACTGACACTACCGGGGGCTTCGTGTTTCGGCATGAACCCGATGGATTCAATCTCTCTACATTGCCTATCTTTAGTATATGCAGTTTTGGGCAAAAGTCAAGCGATGAAATGTAAATTATTTTTTACGCCTTACCGGCTTTTTCTTGCGCACGCTGTAGCCAAAGGTGCCCAGCTTTTTGCCCAGTGCCAGATATTCGCCGTGGCTGTAGACGATGAGCTTTGCCTTTTCGAGACACAGCTTGCCGTTTTCGTCCAGCAGGCTTTCGTCCACATCACAGGCCACAACTTCGGCAAGGAACAGGTCGTGGCTGCCCAGCGGGATCACCTGAGTTACCTTGCATTCCAGATTGACCGGGCTTTCTTCCAGAATGGGGCAGTCGGTCAGCACGCTGCCGGGGGCAGAATGCAGGCCGCAGGCGGCAAATTTATCCACATCACGGCCGCTTTTCACGCCGCACCAGTCCACCGAACGCACCAGCGCTTCGGTAGGCAGATTGATGGCAAACTGTCCGCTTTCCTGAATGAGGTGGTGGCTGTAGCGTTCCGGCCGAACGCTGATGGATACCATGCTGGGCTGGGTGCAGATGGTGCCCGTCCAGCCGATGGTGATGAGGTTTGGCTTTTCCAGCCCGCCGCAGGACACCAGTACCGGCGGTTCCGGGTTCAGCAGGGTGCTGCCCCGCCAGCTCTGTTTGCTCATCCGTGATACTTCCTTTCGTAGGGTGCCCAGGTGCGCTCACTGATGATGTAGCGCGGGCGGGCTTTCGTCTCCATATAAATTTTGCCGATATACTCGCCGATCACGCCTAAGCACACCAGCTGCACGCCGCTCATGAAGCAGACGATGCACACGATGGAGGCCCAGCCGGCCACGCTGCTGCCCATGGCGGCGCACACGATGGCCCAGATGACTCCGATAAAGCTGATCAGGCTCACAAAGATGCCAGATCCGGTAATAAGGCGGATGGGCTTGTTGGAAAGACTGGTGATGCCGTCAAAGGCAAGGGCCAGCATCTTGCTCAGCGGATAGTGGCTCTCACCGGCAAGGCGTTCGTGGCGCTCATAGGTGACTACCTCGCTCTTGAAGCCAACCAGCGGCACCATGCCGCGCAGGAAAATGTTCACTTCCCTGTAGTCGGCAAAGCTTTCCAGCACACGGGTGCTGATGAGGCGGTAGTCTGCGTGGTTGAACACGATGTCTGCGCCCAGAGCGTTCATCACATGGTAAAAGCCCTCGGCGGTGAAGCGCTTGAAGAAGGTGTCTGTATCGCGGCGGCTGCGCACGCCGTAGACCACCTCGGCACCGTCCAGATACTTTTTAACCATCTCGTCCATGGCGTTGATGTCGTCCTGACCATCGCAGTCGATGGAAATGGTAACATCGCAGGTGCCGCTGTGCAGTGCCTCCATCAAGCCTGCCAGCACGGCGTTCTGGTGGCCGCGGTTGCGGCTCTGGGAAATGCCGATGTAGTGTTCGTCCTGTGCGGCAAAACTCTGGATCAGTTCCCATGTCTTGTCTTTGGAGCCGTCGTTCACGAACAGCACCCGGCTCTTTTCACTCACAAGGCCCTGTGCGGTCAGAGAATGGATCTTTTCCAGAAACATGGGAGCTGTAATGGGCAGCACCTGCTCCTCGTTGTAGCAGGGGATCACGATCCATAAAATCGGTTTTGACATATTTAAAAATACTCCTATATTAAAAATAACAAGATGATGCCGCTGACGGTTACGGCCTTCCAGTGAAAAAGAGTTTTAGAAAAATCTGTAGATTTTTCTAAAACTCAAATATAAAAATAAAATTTCAGCTGAATACAGCCAAAGCGCACGCGGCGGCTATTCAAATGGTCACTGCACCATTTGCTTCAGAACCTCAGGCTCCAGCAGCTTGAAGCTGCTCTTGTAGGTGTCCAGCAGGCCGTCCCGCTGCATCTGACTCAGCTCGCGGCTGAGGGCGCTGCGGTCGCAGTTCAGGTAATCTGCCAGCTGGATGCGGGAGAACGGGATGCTGAAGGTCAGGCTGCCAGCCCGCTCGGCTTCACTGAGCAGATAGGCGCACACTTTGGCCCGCAGGCTTTTGAGCACCAGCAGGTCGATGCGGCGGGAGAGGGAAAAATATTTATCGCTGATGGTGCGCACCAGATTGCGCAATGTCTGCTGGTGCGCCGGACTGCCATCCGAAAGCAGCAGCCGCTCGTAGGGAATCAGCAGCACCTCGCAGGGCACCGAAGCCATCACCGTGACCGGGCTTGCCAGACTGGAACCGCTCAGCACATCGCCGAACACGCCGCCCGGTTCCATGTGGGTGATGGGAATGCGCGCACCCTGCGGCCCGGGACGGTAGGCTTCCAGCTCACCGGACAGTACGATGCCTACCCTGCGGTTGGGTTCGCCTGCCAGAACAAGCGCTTCGCCTTTGCCATAGCTGCGCATAACGGCACCCAGCTGAGCCAGCAGGGTCTGCAGCTCTTCAGGGGTCAGACCATTGAATAAAGAGGTGGAGCATAACAGCGGAAGAAAGTTTTTCATCACAATTCCGTGGGAAAGATCCGGCTTCCCACAGCCCTCCTGCAATTCCGTTGCACACGCAACGGTATTTTTGACTCTATTATAGTAAACTTAGACCCGCAAAGCAAATGATTTTGCAAATTTGCCTTGTAAAAAATATGAAAAGACCGACCCATGGTTCTGTGCAAAATTTTCAGGCACAAAATGGCGCGGTCTTGTGAGGAAAGAGGGAACCCCGCATGAAAAAACTGACATCCATACTGCTGGCTCTGGCCCTTGTGCTGAGCCTTGCCGCCTGCGGCGGTGCGGCATCCAGCTCTGTTGCATCCAGTGCAGCTTCCAGCGAAGCTGTCCCCGAGGCTGCTTCGGAAGCCGCTTCCAGTGAGGAAGCAAAGGAACTGTCTACCACCGATGCTCTGCGCATTGCCGGCCTGAAAGGCCCCACCACCATGGGCCTTGTCAACCTGCTGAGCATGGAAGAGGATGACACCGCTTCCATGGATTACGACCTGCAGCTTTACGGCGCTGCCGATGAGATCGTGCCGCTGCTGATGAAGGGCGAGCTGGACATGGCTGCCATCCCGGCAAATCTGGCCGCCACCCTGTATCAGAAGACGGAGGGCGGCATTCAGGCTGTGGCCGTCAACACGCTGGGCGTGCTGTACGTAGTGGAAAAAGGCGGCGATACGATCCAGTCCATGGCAGACCTTGCAGGCCGTACCATCCTGTCCACCGGCAAGGGCACCACGCCGGAGTACGTGCTGCGCTATCTTCTGAACGCCAACGGCATCGACCCGGACAAGGACGTGACCATTGAATACTACAGCGAGGCCACCGAGGTTACGGCCCAGATGGCCAATACCGAGGATGCCATTGCAGTTCTGCCCCAGCCCTATGTGACTGCAGCCGGCCTGCAGGACGACACCCTGCGTGTGGCCCTCGACCTGACCGAGGAATGGAACAAGGTTGCGGATACCCAGCTCATCACCGGCGTGACCGTGGTGCGCAAGGAGTATGCCGAGGAACACCCGGATGTTGTGGCCGCATTCCTTACCGACTACGCCAAGAGCGTGGAAGCTGCCAACACCGATCTGGACGGCACTGCCGCTCTGTGCGAGGAGCAGGGTGTTGTGGCCAAGGCTGCCATTGCCAAGAAGGCCCTGCCCAACTGCAACATCGTCTGCCTGACCGGCGACGAGCTCAAGACCAACGCATCCGCTTATCTGCAGGTGCTGTTTGATGCCGACCCCAAGGCAGTGGGCGGCGCAATGCCCGGCGACGATTTCTACTGGACTGCCGAGTGATTCCTCAATAAGCCATCTCTCCGGCCGCTGTGCGATTGGTACGCACGGCGGCTTTTTTGTTTGCACAAAATGCTTGTATCCCAGCTTTTGTGCTCCCTGCACAAATTTAAAGACAATTTTTTGTGAATGAAAATGAATGAAATTGACTGGAAATGATTGATTTTGGCGCTGTATTTGCTATAATAAAGATGCAATCAACCAAAACAACGCACAAACGGTCATAAACCGTCAAAGATAAGATCAAACCAAAGGAGAGGATGCCGATGCTGGCAGAAGAACGCTTCAGCCTGATCATGGAACAGCTGAACCGCAAGCGTACCGTGACAGTGCAGGAACTGTGCGAGGCGCTGAACACCAGCGAATCCACCATCCGGCGCGACCTGACCGAACTGGACCGGCTGGGCAAGCTGAACAAGGTGCACGGCGGTGCCACCCTGCCGGACAGCCGTTTTCTGGCGGATGAACCCACCATGGAGGCCAAGGAGTCGCAGGCTGTGGAGCAGAAGCGCAGCATCGCACAGGCGGCGGCAAAGCTCATCAACGCCGATGATTTTGTGTTCATCGATGCAGGCTCCACCACGCTGGAGCTGGTGCGTGCACTGGCGGGGGATGCCCTCAAAGCCAGCTATGTGACCAACGGCGTGGCCCATGCCCGGGCACTGGCCCGAAAGGGCTGCCGGGTGTATCTGCCCGGAGGACTGCTGCGGCCCGAGACCGAAGCCATTGTAGGTGCACCCACAGTCACCAGCCTGCAGCGCTACAATTTTACCAAGGCGTTCATGGGTGCCAACGGTGTGGCGCTGGATGCCGGTTTTACCACGCCGGACCCCGAGGAAGCTGCCGTGAAAGCAGCGGCAGTGCACCGTGCACGGGAAGCCTGGTTCCTTGTGGATGATGCCAAGTTTTCCCGCATCTACCCGGCAGTCATTGCCGACCTGCAGGGCGGTGCCATTCTCACCAACCGCTGCCCCAACCCCAAATACAAACAATTCACGCTGGTAAAGGAGACGGAAGTATGATTTATACCGTAACATTCAACCCGGCCATTGACTATGTGGTGCGTTTGGATGCACCGCTGGAAGTAGGCGAGGTGAACCGCGCCAAAGGCGAGGACTGCGTGCTGGGCGGCAAGGGCATCAATGTGTCCGGTGTGCTGGCACAGCTGGGCTGCGAGAGCGTGGCGCTGGGCTTTGTGGCCGGTGAGACCGGCGCATGGCTGGAACGCGGTCTTGCTGCACAGGGTTTAAAGACCGATTTTGTGCATCTGGAACAGGGCATGACCCGCATCAATGTCAAGATCAAGGCAGGGCAGGAGACCGAGCTGAACGGCGCGGGCCCCGACATTCCGGAGAGCGCCATGCAGGAGCTGGAAAAGAAGCTGGACAGCCTGAACGAGGACGATATCCTCATTCTGGCGGGCAGCATCCCGGCAAGCCTTTCGCAGGATACCTACGAGCGGCTGCTGGCCCGGCTGCAGGGCAGGGGCGTGCGTGCTGTGGTGGATGCCACCCGCGACCTGCTGGTGAACGTGCTGCAGTACCACCCCTTCCTCATCAAGCCCAACAATCATGAGCTGGGCGAGATCGTGGGCAGGGTGCTGACTACGGACGAAGAGATCATTGCTGCGGCCCGCACCCTACAGCAAAAGGGTGCTCGCAACGTGCTGGTAAGCATGGCGGGCGACGGTGCCCTGCTGGTGGACGAAAATGGCGAGGTGCACCGCATCGGCTGCCCCAAGGGCAAGGTCGTAAACAGCGTGGGCGCAGGCGACAGCATGGTGGCCGGCTTTGTGGCTGGCTGGATGCAGACCCGGAGCTATTCCTTTGCACTGCGTCTGGGCACAGCCTGCGGCAGCGCAACGGCGTTCAGCCTTGGCCTTGCCACCAAAGAAAAAATCGACGAACTGATGAAGGAAATTTGAAAGGATAGATGGCTCGCCCTCTCCGTCATTGCTGGTGCAATGCCACCTCTCCCAAAGGGAGAGGCTTTGGCAGTCCATGCAAAGTTTCCGGTTTCGCCAGAGGCTCTCCCTTTGGGAGAGCTGGACGCGAAGCGGCCTGAGAGGGCGAGGACGCTAAGAGATAAGAACGAAGGGAGAAAAATCATGCGTATTACGGAATTATTCACCGCGCAGTCCATCGCACTGGATGAGGCTCTGACCGATCAGGAGCAGATCATCAGCCGTCTGGTGGAGCTGCAGGCCACCCATGGCAACATCACGGACAAGGAAGCCTACAAAAAGGCCCTTTATGCCCGTGAGGCAGAGGGCTCCACCTATGTGGACAACGGCATCACGGTGCCCCACGCCAAGACCAATGTAGTCACCCGGCCCAGTCTGGCGGCGCTGCGGCTGAGCAGCCCTGTGCAGTACAACGCCGAGGACGACGGTACCACCGACCTGCTGTTTGCCATTGCGGCTCCGGAAAACGGCAGCCTGCATGTGGACATGCTGGCCCGTATGATGCAGATGCTGATGAACGAGGACTTTGTAGAAAAGCTGAAGGCCGCAAAGACCCCTGCAGAGTTCCTTGACTGCATCGATGCACAGGAGGAGGTTCAGTTCGGCGCGGAGAGCTTCACCCAGCAGGAGATCCCCCAGAGCGGCTACCGCATTCTGGCCGTGACCGCCTGCGTCAACGGCATCGCCCACACCTATATGGCAGCGGAAGCCCTGACCAAGGCCGGTGACAAGCTGGGTCTGCCCACCAAGGTGGAGACCAATGGCTCGGATGGAGCAAAGAACATCCTCACCAGAGAAGAGATCGCAAACTGCGACGGCATCATCGTGGCAGCAGAAAAGAAGGTGGAGACCGCCCGCTTCGACGGCAAGCCGGTGCTGTTCACCCGGGTGGACGATGGCATCCACAAGCCGGAGGAGCTCATCAAGAAGATCGTGCACGGCGAGGTGCCTGTTTACCACGCCGAGGGCGGCGCACAGGCCGCCGAGGATGCTTCCGGCAAGGATAACTTTGGCCGCGCTCTGTACAAGAACCTGATGAACGGTGTCTCCCACATGCTGCCCTTCGTGGTGGGCGGCGGCATCATGATCGCACTGGCGTTCCTGCTGGACGATTACACCATCGATCCCTCCAACTTTGGCATGAACACCCCGGTCGCTGCCTTCTTTAAGACGGTGGGCAGCGCAGCCTTCGGTTACATGCTGCCCATCCTGTCTGCCTTCATCGCCATGTCCATTGCAGACCGTCCGGGTCTGGCGGTCGGTTTTGTGGGCGGTGTGCTGGCCATGAACGGCACCAACTTTGCAGGTATTGCAGCGGGTGAGACCACCGGTGTTTCCGGCGGCTTCCTTGCTGCACTGCTGGCCGGTTTTGCTGCAGGCTACATCGTTGAGCTGCTGAAAAAGATTACCGAAAAGCTGCCTGCCAGCCTGAATGGCATCCGTCCCATGCTCATCTACCCGCTGGGCGGTATGCTCATCCTCGGCGCGGTGATGTGCGGCATCAACCCGGTCATGGGCATGATCAACACTGCCATGACCGATTGCCTGAACGCCATGGGCGGCACCTCCAAGGTGCTGCTGGGTGCCATCGTGGCCGGTATGATGAGCATTGATATGGGCGGCCCGTTCAACAAAGCAGCTTACGTCTTTGGCACGGCAGCCCTTGCCTCCGGCAACTATGAGGTGATGGCCGCTGTCATGGTGGGCGGCATGGTTCCTCCCATCGCCATCGCCCTGTCCACCACCTTCTGCCCCAAGAAGTGGACTGCCGACGAGCGCCGCAACGGCATCGTGAACTACGTCATGGGCCTGTGCTTCGTCACCGAGGGTGCGATCCCTTATGCAGCAGCAGATCCGCTGCGCGTCCTGCCCAGCTGCGTGGCCGGTGCAGCGGTGGCCGGTGCGCTCTCCATGACCTTCGGCTGCGCTCTGCGTGCACCGCACGGCGGCATCTTCGTGTTCCCAGTCGTGGACCATACCGCTCTGTACTGTGTGGCGCTGGCTGTGGGCAGCGTTCTGGGTGCTGTGATCCTGAGCCTGCTCAAGAAAAACCGTACCGACGCAGAATAAACGCCATTCCTTCCATATTCGAGATACTTCATAAAGCTGCAGCAAGCCCCCGGGGAGACCCGGGGGCTTGCTGTATTACGCAGGATCGCGCGAAGGATCAGAAGGATAAAAAGAAAAAGTAACCGCCCACGACTTCCAATCCAATCAGATATAACATGATACACCCGCTGTCAAAAACGCGGCAAGAACCATTTTCACAAAAAATGCAGCAAAGAACGGCGCGAAACACCGCATTTGCTGGAAAAAGCTTTGCAGCCGCCCTTTTGGATTGCACCCGGTTTTTGAGTGTGGTATACTGTTTCTGTTATGGAAAAGTTCCGGTGCGGTGTGCCGGGCACAGCAAAGAGGAAAAGGAAACGAACGATGAAAATTGGATTTGACAACGACAAATATCTCTCGATGCAGTCAGAACATATCCGCGAGCGCATCAAGAAATTTGACAACAAGCTCTATCTGGAATTCGGCGGCAAGCTGTTCGATGATTACCACGCGTCCCGCGTACTGCCGGGCTTCCAGCCCGATTCCAAGCTGCAGATGCTGCTGCAGCTGAAGGATCAGGCCGAGGTGGTCATCGTTATCAGCGCCGAGGACATCATCAGCAACAAGATCCGCGGCGACTACGGCATCACCTACGATCTGGATGTGCTGCGCCTGATCGATGCCTTCCAGGAAGTAGGCCTGTATGTGGGCAGCGTGTGCGTGACCAAGTACGCCGCTGCACCGGAGGTGGAGGCCTTTGAAAAGCGGCTGAACAGTCTGGGCATCCGCACCTTCCGCCACTACAAAATTCCCGGCTACCCCAACGATGTGGCCCGCATCGTCAGCGACGAGGGCTACGGCAAGAACGATTACATCGAGACCCAGCGCCCGCTGGTGGTCATCACGGCCCCCGGCCCCGGAAGCGGCAAAATGGCCACCTGCCTTTCCCAGCTGTACCATGAGTACAAGCGCGGCGTGAAGGCCGGTTACGCCAAGTTCGAGACCTTCCCCATCTGGAACATTCCCCTCAAGCACCCGGTGAATCTGGCCTACGAGGCCGCTACAGCCGACCTGAACGATGTGAACATGATCGACCCGTTCCATCTGGAAGCCTACGGCGTGACCACCGTCAACTACAACCGCGATATTGAGATCTTCCCGGTGGTGAACGCCATGTTTGAGCTGATCGCTGGCAAAAGCCCGTATAAGTCCCCCACGGACATGGGCGTGAACATGGCAGGCAACTGCATCGTGGACGATGCGGTCTGCCGCGAAGCCTCCCGCAAGGAGATCCTGCGCCGCTACTTCAAGTGCCTGTGTGAGCAGAAGATCACCGGCACGGTCAAGGAGACCGAGCGCTACAAGCTGGAACTGCTGATGAATCAGGCCGACCTGACCGTGGGCCAGCGCGAAGTGGAAAAGCAGGCTCATGCCCGCAGCGAGAGCACCGGCGGGGCCCCTGCTGCCGCCATTGAGCTGCCGGACGGCACCGTTGTTACCGGCAAGACCGGTCCGCTGCTGGGTGCAGCAGCATCTGCTCTGATGAATGCTCTCAAGGTGCTGGCCGGTATCCCGCAGGAGACCGACCTTGTGAGTGCGGCTTCCATTGAGCCCATCCAGACCCTCAAGACCAACTATCTGGGCGGCAAGAATCCCCGCCTGCACACCGACGAGATCCTGATCGCGCTTTCCAGCTCGGCTGCTTCCAACGAGCAGGCTGCAGCGGCCATGCATCAGCTGCCCAACCTCAAGGGCTGCGATGTGCACTCCACCGTGCTGCTTTCGGGTGTGGATACCAGCACCCTGAACCGGCTGGGAATGTACCTGACCTGTGACCCTGTTTACGAGGAAGAGGACCGCAAGTACCACAAGCAGTAAATTATACAAAAAACAAAACAGGCGCATCCAAAGGCCGAAAGGCTGGCGGATGCGCCTGTTTTTCATTGGTTCAGATGCCGGTAAAATAAGGTCTGTACTTTTCTGCGTACAGCTGGGTGCCCATGCGGCGCAGGCCGCCGTACAGGTGCCGCCGGATCAGCGGTTCAATGGCATCCAGGTCTTTTTCCCGGATCACCCGCAAAATTTCCCGGTGCTCGCTCAGCACATCCGGCACATTGTTGGCCCGCACCACATCCAGACGGGTAAAGCGGGAATAATCCGGCTGCGGCTTTGTCAGGTTCTGCCAGATATACCACTTGTTCATGCTGCAAAACCAGATGGCGTGCATTTCCAGATCCAGCGTCAGGAAGGCATTGATATCCACATTGTCCGGGTCGGTCATGGTCTGGGCCATCTCTTCCAGCAGGTCATACTTATGCTTGATCTCAATGTACTCCTTGGGGGAACAAACCTGAATGAAATCGCGCAGCACCGTGCTTTCAACGGCTGTGCGCTGGTACACGATCTGATCCACGATATCCAGATTGATGGGGGTGACGATGGTGCCCTTGCAGGGAATGATCTGCACAAAGCCGTTCTGTTCCAGCCGCTGCAGGGCAGCGCGCACCGGTGTGCGCGAAATGCCGAACCGTTTGCACAGCTGATTTTCGCTGATGGTCTCTCCGGGCTTGATCTTCAGCGTAACGATCTCATATTCCAGCGTCTGGTAGATGTCCTCCGGATGCAGCTGTTCAGCCATGTGCTCACACTCCATTTACACAGTTGATGATAAGATATTTCTATTTTAGCCTGCCAAAAAGAGATTGTCAACGCATGAGAATGAAGTATACAATAGCCTGTATACAAGTATAGGAAAAGCTCCGAAATTTATCATATCTGACAAAAATTGATATATCAGATGAAAATGAACGGGATTGTGTCATCAGATTGTAACATCTTTCACGAGAAACGGATAAGATTGTTAGTTATGCACAAAGAAACTTTACGAAGTTGGCGAAGTTTGGCTCTTGTGCGGATGTGAATTTTCTGTTACGATTAGCGTGCAATGAAAATGCTGTATACAGGGATCGCCAAAAACTTTGCTAGCGTATAAGGCAAAAAGGCACCCCTGAAACAAGGAGGAAGAAGATTATGAAAAAGGTCTCTCGTCGCAATTTCCTGAAGGTGTCTGGTGCAATGGCAGCTGCAGGTGCTCTGGCAGCCTGCGGCGGTTCCGGTGCATCCACTCCGGCTGCTTCCGGCGCAGCATCCACCAGCACTGCAGCAAGTGCCGCAGCAGCCGGTGAGGACAAGTTTGCATCTCTGGGCGACTTCACCATGACCGTTGGTCATGCACAGCCCGAAGGCAACCCCCGCTTTGTTTCCATGGAGCAGTTTGCCGCCGATGTGGCAGAGGCCACCAACGGCCATGTGAAGATCGAGGTTTACGGCAACGGCCAGCTGGGCACCGAGAAGGAGATGCTGGAGCAGGTCGTGGCCGGCACCGTGCAGGGCATGCGCGGCGGTCAGTTCGACTTCAGCCCCCGTCTGCTGATGTTCACCCTGCCCTTCCTGACCAACACCCGTGCACAGGTCACGGCTCTGCTGCAGAGCGATCTGGCACAGAAGGTGTGCGCTGAGGCCGAAGGCGAGACGGGCACTGTCATCATTAACCTGTGCGATGCAGGCGGCTACCGCCAGTTCTCCAACTCCAAGCACCCCATCAAGGCTCCCGCAGACCTGAAGGGCCTGAAGATGCGCACCAACGGCATGAAGACCATTGACATGACCTTCCAGGCAATGGGTGCTACCACCACCACCATCCCGTACTCCGACCTGTACATGGGCCTGAAGACCGGCGTTGCAGACGGTCAGGAAAACCCTTGGGTCAACGTGGAGGGCATGAAGTTCTATGAAGTGCAGAAGTACTTCACCGAGGTCAACTACCAGTTCCATCCGGATCCCTTCTATGTGAACGCAGCATGGTGGAACGGCCTGCCCGAGGAGTACCGTGATATCATTACCGAGTGCGCCACCAAGATGGGCGAGTACAACGACGAGCTGATCGACAAGAACTCCAGCGCCGCAAAGCAGACCATCGTGGATTCCGGCTGCGAAGTCTACGAGCCCTCTGCCGATGAGCTGAAGGCCTTCCAGACCGCTGTGCAGTCCGTGTACGACCAGTGTGTCACCGAGGGCATCTGCACCGCCGACGAGATCAAGGAGATGCAGGATATCGTCGCAAAGGCATAAGCAGAAACGACCAAAGGCAAAAAACGGCCATGTTACGGTAAAGGCGAGAGGGCAGCCTGCGGGCTGCCCTCTGCTGTAACAGGCCGATGGAAAAAGTTGTAAAATAACCGAAAGGGGCTGAGCACCATCGAAAAGCTGAAAAAAATCGGCAAGAAGCTGTTTGACATATACTTTACCATCGGCGTGATCGCCATGGCACTGCTGGCAGCTCTTGTGATCTTTACCGTTATTGCGCGCTACTGCTTCTCCCTGAGCTGGAAGCAGCTGGCAGAGTTCAACACCACCCTGTTTGCCTTTACCACTTTCTGGGGCATGGGCATCAACGTGATCAAGGACGAGCACGTCATGATCGACATCCTTTACGACGGTGTCAAGCCTGCCCGCAAGCGCTGGCTGGCTATCGTCAATTACCTCATCGTGCTGGCCGTGGTGCTGGTGTTCACCTATCAGGGCTTCAAGTATGTGGGCGTTGCCGGTAAGCAGATCAGTCAGGGCATGGAGATCCCCATGATGTATATGTACGGCATCATGCCGGTGTGCGGCATCATCTGTGCCATCTGCGTCGTGATCAAGATCATCACCCTGTACAAGGCCGATATTTCCTACTTTGCGCCCAAGAATCAGGCGCTGAGCCGTGACGACGCATAAGCGGAAAGGGGAGAATACACAACTATGGCAATGCTCATCCTTCTGGTGCTGCTGATCTTCTTTGCCGCGCTGGGCATCCCGCTGGCCTTCGCCATCGGCGCTTCCTGTGTGACCTACATCCTGATCTATGCACCTACCTTTATTACCATGCTGCCGCAGCGCGTGTGGAACGGTGCCTACAGTGAGCTGATGATCGCTATGCCGCTGTTCATGCTGGCTGGCGAACTGATGAACACCGGCGGCATCACCCAGCGCATCATCAACTTCTGCATGGAGCTGCTGCGGCCCATCCGCGGCGGTCTGGGCGAAGTGAACATCGTGGCTTCCATGATCTTCGGTGGCATTTCCGGCTCCTCTGTGGCCGATACCTCGGCTCTGGGTTCCATCCTGATCCCCGCCATGGAGAAGGAAGGCTACCCGCCGGAAGCTTCTGCCGGTATCACGGTGGCATCCTCTACCATGGGCATGATCATCCCGCCCTCCACCCCCATGATCGTTTACTCCATGATCTCCGGTGCATCGGTGGGTGCGCTGTTCGTGGCAGGTGCCGTGCCCGGCATCCTGATTGGTCTGACCCAGCTGGTGCTGGTGTACATCATCAGCGCCAAGAAGGGCTGGCATCCGGAAAAGATCAAGTTTGACGGCAAGCGCGCCGCCAAGAGCCTGCTTTCTGGCATTCCTGCCCTCATCATGCCGCTGTTCATCATCATCTGCGTTTCCTTCGGCGTGTGCACTGCATCCGAAAGTGCCGGTGTGGCCGTGCTGTATTCCATGCTGGTGGGCTTCTTCGTCTACAAGGAGCTGACATGGAAGGGTGTCTGGGAGGCTTTGAAAAAGACCCTAATCTCTTCTTCCTCCATCATGCTCATCATCGGCTTTACCACCATCTTTACATGGGTGCTGACCATGCAGAAGGTGCCGCAGACGGTGGGTGCCTTCTTCATGTCCCTGAACATGCCCGCATGGGCCATTGCACTGATCTTTGATGTGCTGATCCTGATGATCGGCACCTTCATCGATGTCAGCCCGGCCATCCTGCTGCTCACCCCCATCCTGCTGCCGGTCATGGTGCAGTACGGCTTCTCGCCGCTGCAGTTCGGTGCCATGATGATTACCGGTCTGGCCATCGGTCTGGTCACTCCGCCGGTCGGCATGTGCCTGAACGCCTGCAACAAGATTAACCGTATGCCCATCATCGAGATCTTCAAGGGCGCAGCGCCCTACGTGATCTGCAACGTGATCGTTCTGATCTCCATCAGCCTGTGGGGCCCGCTTACTACCGCCCTGCCGCAGCTGCTGGGCTACAGCATCTTCTGAGATCAACGCGTATACCTCTTATAAAAAACAGGCAGCGCTCCCTTGCGGGGCGCTGTTTGTTTTTTGCACGCAAACAGGCGGGACCATTGTATTTGACGGACAGATATGGTACACTAAGGCCACTTGTGTATAGGAATATAGGAAAAGAGGAATTAAATCATGGATACGCAAAAACAAAAGCGCAGCGCCTTTTCCGGCAAGATCGGCTTTGTGCTGTCGGCCGCAGGCGCTTCGGTAGGTCTGGGCAACATCTGGCGGTTTCCGTACCTCGCCGCGAAATACGGCGGCGGCATTTTTCTGCTGGTGTACATCGTGCTGGCCGTCACCTTTGGCTACACGATGATCGTGGCCGAAACGGCACTGGGCCGCATGACCCACAAAAGCCCGGTGGGTGCCTTTGGAGCTTTTGGCAAAAAGGGCGGCCTGCGGTTCGGCGGCTGGATCAATGCGGTCATTCCCATTCTGATCGTGCCGTACTATTCGGTCATCGGCGGCTGGGTCATCCGCTATCTGTCGGAGTATATCAGCGGCCATGGCAGTGAGCTTTCGCAGGACGGCTATTTTTCCAATTTCATTTCCAGCGGACTGTCGGCAGAGGTGTGCTTTCTGATCTTCACGGCCTTTACGCTGGCCATCATCTTTGCCGGTGTGCGCAACGGCGTGGAGCGTGTTTCCAAGGTGATGATGCCGGTGCTGGTGGTGCTTTCGGTGGTCATTGCGGGCTACTCGGTCACGCGCCCGGGTGCGTTGGCAGGCGTGAAGTATTTTCTGGTGCCGAACGTGGCAAACTTTTCCTGGATGACGGTGGTCACGGCCATGGGCCAGATGTTCTATTCGCTGTCCATCGCCATGGGCATTCTGGTCACTTTTGGCTCCTATATGAAGAAGGAGGTCTCCATTGAGGAATCCACCGAGAACGTGGAACTGTTCGACACGGCCATTGCCATCATGGCGGGCCTGATGATCATTCCGGCGGTGTTCTCCTTCTCCGGCGGCGACCCGGACACCCTGCAGGCCGGCCCGGCGCTGATGTTCATTACCATCCCCAAGGTATTCGAGAGCATGGGCTTTGGCCATGTGGTGGGCATCCTGTTCTTTTTGCTGGTGCTGTTTGCAGCCGTGACCAGCTCCATTGCCCTGACCGAGAGCGCTGTCTCCACCTTTGAGGACGAGCTGGGCTGGAGCCGCGAGCGCGCAACGGCACTGATCGGCCTGATCATGGTGGCGCTGGGCAGCCTTTCGGCACTGGGCTATGGCCCGCTGGCGGGCGTGACGGTGTTCGGAATGCAGTTTCTGGATTTCTTCGATTTCCTCACCAACTCTGTCATGATGCCCATTGCAGCCATTGCTATCTGCCTGCTGGTGTCCCGCGTGATCGGCGTGCAGAAGATCGAAGAAGAGGTGACGCTGGGCGGCAAGCCCTTCCGCCGTAAAAAGATCTTCAACTTCATGATCCAGTATCTGTGCCCCATCTTTGCGGCCATTATCCTGATCAGCTCTGTGGCAAATGCTCTGGGCTGGATCGCAATGTAAAAACAGAAAAGCGCAGAAGGTGTTTCTCAAAGGAAGCCTTCTGCGCTTTTTTGTATGTCCAAAAGGTTTTCTTATGCTGTGAAGTTGCATAAAGCATAGAAAACGGCGATTTTGGCCTCAATTAGCTGGAAGCCTGATTTTATTAGCTGAAACCGAAAATTCTGCTAATGGCATTCGCTGGCTAATTTTGGCGATCGGTTCAAAATGAAAAATGCGAAGATCGTTTTTCACATGGAAAAATGACCTTCGCATTTTCTTAAAATGGCGTCCCCGCCCGGATTCGAACCGGGGGCCTCAGGCTTAGGAGTAGGGGCTGAAGCCATAAATCCTAGGCAAAAGTAGGTAAAACAAGTAACGTTTTATCAATTGATTTTTTGTTGCGCTGTCAATCTGAGTAAAGAACACAAACCCCGAAATAAAACGAGTAAAAGGCTTTTCATTAGCAGAAAATTAGCAGAGCTAATGAAAAGTGGAAGGTTCATTGTAAAATGCCCACCTTTCATTAGCTGGGAAGTGTACGTTTCCCTACGGATATTTGCTTGTTTAGCATTCGTGAACCAGACCATACAGCCGTAGCTGGTGTGATGGACAAATGTTTTCAATAGAAAAAGACCAGAGCTTTCTGCGAGAAAACTCTGGTCTATGTAACAGTGCGAATGGAAATGCGCATTGTCTTGTAAAAGGAAGGGGCTTATGGTATTCTTACTTTAAGTAAGGGAGTGGCAACGATGTGCAGAGCATTTGAAGAAGTACGAGAAGAAACAAAGCATGAGCAGTCGATTGAAATTGCAAAATCTTTGCTAGAAGTTGGAAAAATGACCTATGAAGAAATTGCTCGGTCGGTTCAGCTTCCTGTTGAAGAAGTAAAGGCACTGGATACAAAGAAACCCGCCTGATCTTAATTCAGTCAAGATATTCTTAAAAACAAACAGCGGCAGTTTTCCAAATCGGAAAGCTGTCGCTGTTTATGTATAGAGGATTATAAGTTCTTTGCAAGATTTTTGATGAGTTCGGCCATAGAGGGGTTAGCCAGCAATTTGGTAAGTGCTGCTGCCGCGTCGGCATCGACCGCGCTGTTTTCAGGGATGGGCTGCGCTGTTTGAGGGGGCATTTCAGGCTCGGCTCCTTGGTGCTGGTAGAAGAAATCATCAAAACGCTGTGCATTCAGACGCCGATCATCATCCAAGATATGTGCATACTGCTCTGTGACCATCGAAGCCTGTGCATGGCCGGAGTCACCCTGAACAGCTTTGATATCACCGCCGTTCAGTTTGAGTTTGTATGTAATACTGGAGTGTCGGAAGCTGTGAAAGACCACTTTGGGAAGATCGTTTTTCTCAATCAGTTTCTTCAATGCACCGTTGATGGTAGACTGCTCGGTTGGCATTCCCAATGGGCCGGCAACCACAAGATTGTAGTCGGTATATTCTGCACCCAGTGCTTCCTTTGTCATATCCTGCTCTGCTTTGAATTCAACGAGCATTTCAGCGACCGTTTTGGGCAGGAAGATGGTTCGGATACTGCTATCCGTTTTAGGACTTTTCAGAACCTGAACCGTAGTGCAGCGGGAACTCAGCGATGGAAAACGGGTGATAACATTTTTGTTTTCCAATGTCAAACAGCAGGATTGCGTTCAACAGTGCCATCATTGAGCCATGCTTCAAAGCTGGCTTTGGAAATACGGTAAGCGCCGCTTACCTTGAACCAGCGGAATTCGTTCTGCTTCAGCAGACGGTAGACAGTGGGACGGCTCAGGAGCAGCATTTCCATCAGGTCTTCTACGGTATAGCAGCGGCTGTCCTTTGCTGTGGAAACAGGGGAGGAAACCGAGTTGGGCGAAGGTTCTTCATGGATAATCATTGGATAATACCTCGTTAAATATACTTAAAGTTAAAACTTGAGCGGCAATGCAGCCCGGCGGCTGCCACCATTATAAATAGTATAGACCTGCTGAAGGTACTTCGTCTTGCCGGGAAGGCTTACGCCTGCGGTTCGTGCAAGGCGAAAAATCGTGAATGCATCGACCTGCCGCAGTTTAGCAATCAGACGGCTTTTACTGTATAGGCGGATACTTTTTCTCTTTTTTGCCTCGTGTTGCCAATTTGGATTTCTCCTTTCTATCCGTATATGTAACAGTGGGCTGCTCGCACAGCCCACCCTACTATCTCAAACAGCAAAAATGCTGTGATTTATAGTTCTATACCTTTCCGTATTTGTCCCCGACATCCCCGGAAAACGAAAACTCAGTTTTCGTGTGGGAAATCTTTCAGCCGTCCGGCAGCGTACCGAATCCATAGGGTTCTCACCTCTCCGTGGTTCTCACCGAGCTGCCCGAAGGCAGAAGTATCATTATTCTGTGATGGCTCTTAGCTATGGAGAAGCTGTCATCCATTTACCGTCAACCTACCGCTCATTCCCTCAGTGGGAGATCATCGCATTTGTTACGGACGTGGCTCATCATCACAGGAACGTGACTGAAGAATGCGTGTTCAATTTTCAAGGGGCGGGATAGCTTGAGGGCTGCTTTGAACGCTTTCCGAAGCTATGGCTGTATTGTAACCGATGCGGAACGAAATGAACAGGAACTCAGAGTTCACAATTTTTGAGGAAAATAGGAAGTATAGTTCCTGTTTCTCGATGAGCCGTCAAAAATATATTTCTTGACTTTATGTAAGAAATGAAGTATTATACTCGTAAGAAACTAACTTACGAGTATATAAATTCGATAAATACACTTTGGGGAGGGAACAAAATGAGCCGATTTTACTGCCGCGATGAGGAACTTCGGAAGTTAAACAAACGATATGAGAATGGAAAGTTTGAATGCGTTGTCATTTACGGCAGACGCCGTGTTGGAAAAACTGCGCTGATCAATGAATTCTGCAAGGATAAACCGACCATTTTCTTCTCTGCCTTGAATACGACCGGAAAAGAAAATCTGGAAGCCTTGTCCAAGGCAATCATGAGTTTTGAACGACCCAATGCAGAATCATCTCCGGAATTTACAACCTACGATGCAGCATTGGACGAACTGACAGCTCTCTCCAAGGAGCAGCGGATCGTATTTGTAATTGATGAGTATCCTTATCTTGCAAAGGCTAAACCCGCTATTTCCGCAATGCTTCAGCACATCATCGACCATAAATGGACAGAGTCCCAAATGTACCTGATCCTGTGTGGCTCGTCCATGAGTTTTATGGAAAGTCAGGTTTTGGGCAAAGAAAGCCCTCTGTATGGGCGCAGAACAGCGCAATTCAAGATCATGCCGCTGGATTACAAGGAAACAGCGGTGTTCCATCCGAATCTGTCCGAGGAAGATAACGCCCTGATTTATGGCATCACAGGCGGCGTTCCGCATTATATCAACAAATTGGATGTTCGGGACAGCGTAGATGAAGCACTGATGGAAAACTTGTTTGACCGTTCCAGCTACCTCTATGAGGAACCGGCCAACCTGTTAAAGCAGGAGCTGCGTGAGCCAGCAATTTATAATGCAATCATCAAGGCAATTGCAGAGGGGGCTTCTCGCCTGAATGATATCACCACGAAAGTTGGTGAAGAAAACTCTGTGGTGGCGAAGTACCTCAAAACGTTGATAGACCTTGGAATCGTCAAAAAGGAAACGCCGATCACTGAGAAACCGGGCAAAAAAACGATCTATCTTCTGGCAGACAATTTTTTTCGTTTTTGGTACCGTTTTGTGCCGGTCAATGCAAGTGCCATTGATTCGGGGCGGATCGCAAAGACCTACCCCCATGCGGTGAAGCAGTATTTTCCAGACTATATGGGTCTGATTTTTGAGAAGATGTGCCAAGACTACTTGCTCTATTATGCGAATGATCTTCCTATCGAGTTGAGTGAGATTGGGCAGTGGTGGGGAACCGACCCTCAAAAAAAGAAGCAGATACAAATCGATATTGTCGGTAGGCCGGTTGAGGGCAATGACTATATCATCGGCTCCTGCAAATATCGCAATGAAAAAATCGGTTTGGACGAACTGGAACTGATTCGGGAATATGCAGCAGTCTTTGGGAAAGGAACAAACTACCACTACTACATTTTCTCGAAAGGCGGATTTACGGACGGACTACTTCAGGCACAGGAACGCGGAGAAGTACAGCTGCTTACCCTTGCCGATATTTTTGAATAACACAAGAAACGCTCTTGTCGGTGTAAAACCGGCAGGAGCGTTTCTTGTTGAAGTGATTATAAAAGACCTTTGATTTTTTCAAGATGATCTATAGCGGCTTGCAGTTCATTTTGAAACTGATCCCTAGAAGGATCTCGGCCCAAAAGAAGATAATCCATACTGACATGGAAGTATTCTGCAATATCGATCAGGATTTTTACAGAGCCATTGGAGCTTCCCCTTTCAAGATCGCCGAGGTGGCGATGGGAAACACCAAGTTTTTCAGCAAGTTTTTCCTGCGATAACTTCGCATTTGTACGCAAAGTAAAAATACGGTTACCAATAGCATTCGGATCAAAACTCATGTGTGACCTCCAAATTTTCGATAAAGCGTGAGAAGTCGAAAACTCGGAGTTGCTACGGATATCTAGCCGCTTGGGGCATCCACGAAAAACGGACAAACATAAAGCCTGCTCCTTTTTACGGGAGCAGGCTTCCTGAAGGCTAAAAAAATAGCCGGACAACAACCAACTGAGGGATCTTCAAAGAAAATCTCTCAATCAGCTGTTGCCCGGCTATTTGGAGCACGTTTCATACATTGCCTTGCGGCAATGGCCCGTTGCTCGGAGCGAACAGTCCATATTCAGGGTGCAATGCACCCGTATTTGTTAAAATGACTGGAAAATCACCGGCATCTAAATGCCAGATCAAGTCTCAGGGTTTCTTTGCATCTATTGCACTTCACTTGTAGTATACCTGAACACCCCTCGATTTTTTGGTATAACTTATTTCCACAAACAGGGCAAAATCTCCAGCCTATGCTAAATTCTGCCTGCTGTGTAGTAGTCGGTGCTTTACCGGCAAAGGGACGGTTCTTTAACTGAATCATATTCATTCTCCAAATCGCATGATGTCCAATGGATGGCAGTGGATGGGTTTGCCTTTTATAACCTGCATCTGCTGCAGTCTGATCCTGATTGCAGACCAAGAAACCCCAATCCGTCGAGCCATCTCCAGAATTTTTTCATAGTTAGGGTCAGACACTGATTTGTACAGAATCCCATGATGACTGTGGATATCTGAAAAAATACGATGAACATACCCCAGATAAGTCTCAAGCAGAGTTCTTTACCGACAGCTATGGCGTGGTGCATAACCAACCGGTTTTGGTTTCTCTTAACACCAAATATTCACCGATCCTTATATCTCCAGAGCAAAGATTCGAGGTTGTTGGAAAAGTTTTGAACTAAAAAGATGGGAGGGATTTTCGTGGATACGATCAAGCGTGTTCAGGATTTGATGCAAGCGCGTGATATGAATCTGTGTGTGTTGGCAAAGAAATGCGGAATATCGTATTCCACGATCCAAACCACTGCTCGTCGGGGAGGCCAGTTAAGCGTAGAGACGATTGAAAGAATCTGTCTGGGTTTGGAAATTACACTAAAAGACTTCTTTGATTCCTCATATTTGTAGTAAAAAGCCGCTCACCATGCTGGAAACCTGCACGGTGAGCGGCTTTAATACTGCTTCTATTTATCCTTTGGCAACCTCCAGATAAACGCTATTCTCCATGCTCATTACTATTGAAGGAATATACGGGATCGCATTGTCATTATACCGTGTGGAAATAGTGGTCGATTTCATCTCTGTATGAGTTGCTAAATCATAAAGTGACCAGTTGCGTTCTTTACGGTGGGCGGTTATAGTATTCAGAATATTATCCGCCGCCGCTCCTCACTTTCGCACAATAAACTTTTGCTTATTATACTGTACTACGCAAAAAACATATGCCTTCTCGTCGCATAAAAAGTACGAAGTTCGGGAGTGTTAAAATCATGGATAGCCTGTCCGCATGAATGATGTTCAAAATTTCCTGCACATAGTTTTTCTGCATGATCTGTCCTCTTGATTCTGTTATGTCAATCAAAAAATATCGTTTCACTTCAAAAATTCGAATTCTATCATAGCACGTCCGTCCTGTGACAGCCACCATTCCGGTGTAAACCCTTTGTAAAATCAGATATAAAAAATTCCCGTCAAAGCAGCAGACTTTGACGGGACGAAAGAAGAAAAGAAAGATACTCAATTGATGCACAGAGCCATTCAAGCTATAACCTGATCTCTTGCACAGAGCATACGTTGATGCCGCTCTGCCCTGTACCATGGCAGATAAAGAAGCAACAGGACTGCAGCAAGAACCGGCAGAAAGCCCAGTAGATAAAAACGTTCTCCAAAGCAGTGGGCGAAAAAGGCAGTAATCGCATTGCCCTGCGGATCATGCGCACCATGAAAAATTCATCCAGATTGCTCTGGAAAATCGACAAAAAACTCAGCCGTTCACACAACGGCAGACGGGAATCCTCTGCCTCCTCCAGAACGCGTTCGTTGAACCGCAGCCACGAAAGCTCACGGTTTGCATAGCAATGATAGGTGTTTTCCATATTCCTCTTCCTTTTCTCTGACCGGAATGCTTCGGATTGCATGATACAAACGTTTTTATTGTACCGTGCAAATGTAAAATCAGAAATCAGGAATGTGTCTGGAATATGTAAAATCGCTTCTGCACACAGATTTTACCGCAATTTGATTGCAACCGCCTCGAAATCATCTTACAATAGTAGATACTTTCTTTTAATATATGAATCGGGGGCAGAGAACCATGACGTATAAAGACATCAAACACAATGAGGAAGTCAACGAACTGCTGAAAAAAGGCAACCAGAATCTAGGCCTGCTGGGCTACACCGAGCACTCACAAGCCCATTGTGTCCGGGTGGCAGAGACCGCCGCCCACATCCTGAAAAAATTCGGCTATCCGGAGCACGACATCGAGCTTGCCCGGATCGCAGGCTATATGCACGACATCGGAAACGCCATCAACCGCAGCCGTCACGCCGAAT
Organism: Faecalibacterium faecis; assembly: GCF_040096475.1. Taxonomy (NCBI): domain Bacteria; kingdom Bacillati; phylum Bacillota; class Clostridia; order Eubacteriales; family Oscillospiraceae; genus Faecalibacterium; species Faecalibacterium faecis. The sequence goes on from NZ_JBBMEP010000018.1 coordinate 47,993, forward strand.
ACGGCGGGCTACTGGCCAACGAGATTCTGAAGCAATATGACCTGAGCGTCCCGGACCGCATCACCATCGTGTCCGCCATTTCCAACCACGATGAATCCACCGGCGGGGCCGTGGATCCCATCTCGGCAGCACTCATCATCGGCGACAAGACTGATGTGCGCCGCAGCCGTGTGCGGGAAAAGCCCAAAGCATCCTTCGACATCCATGACCGGGTCAACTATGCGGTCACAGACCAGACCCTGAAGATCAACACCGAGAAAAAAGTCATCTCGCTGAATCTGCAAATCGACACCGATATTTGCAGCATGTACGAATATTTTGAGATTTTCCTGCAGCGGATGCTGATGTGCCGCGGGGCTGCCGATATGCTGGGAGCAACCTTCAAGTTGACGGCCAATGGGGCCAAAGTTCTTTAATGTGTGGCCATCTCCGCAAAGAACAGGAACTAGCCTTTATAATAAAAAACAAAAAGTCCCGCCTGAAAGTAAAGCCTTCACTTTCAGGCGGGGTGTCTTTCAATATGACTGCTATGGCGGCATGCGTGACCATACCCTGTCAGATACAGCGTACTCCAGAGGTTATCTTCCGAGGCGTGCAGATAATCATAGGTCAGGTTTTCATCCACACGCTCAACGATGCAACCACCCGCCATCAGCGTTTCCAGTTTTTTTGTGATCGTACTGCCGGCATAGTCGATAAAGGAACGGATGATGGCATTTCTTCCTTGGTCAAAATGCGCTTGGTCACCCGCTCGGTGCGCTGCTTTTCTGCGGCAAGTTGCTCATCATAACGGCAGCAATAAGAGCGGGGCCTTGCAAAAGGCTCCACTCTTATCATAACGGACAGATTGTATGGGTGAAGCGCTGCGAAGAACTTGAATGCGGGGATATCGGTATATTCGTATATGATGACTGTGGATATCTGAAAAAATACGATGAACATACCCCAGACAAATCCCAAGCAGAGTTCCTTACCGACAGCTATGGCGTGGTGCATAACCAACCGGTTTTGGTTTCTCTTAACACCAAATATTCGCCGATCCTTATATCTCCAGAGCAAAGATTCGAGGTTGTTGGAAAAGTTTTGAACTAAAAAGATGGGAGGAGTTTTCGTGGATACGATCAAGCGTGTTCAGGATTTGATGAAAGAGCGTGATATGAATCTATGTGTGTTGACAAAAAAATGCGGAATATCGTACTCCACGATTCAAACCACCGCCCGTCGGGGAGGGCAGTTAAGCGTAGAGACGATTGAAAGAATTTGTCAGGGTTTAGGAATTACATTAAAAGACTTCTTCGATTCCTCCTACCTGTAAATATAGGGGCAGCAAAAAAAGCCGTTCGCCACGCTGGAAAATCTGCGTGGTGAACGGCTTTAATACTGCTTCTATTTATCCTTTGGCAATCTCCAGATAAACGCTAATCTCCATGATTGTTACCATTGAAGGAATACATTTGCGACGATCTTCGGGCATACCGAATAAGATTTGCATTGTCAGTTGAAAACAGCTCAGGTTACCTATTGCAATTCTGACTATTTGGAATATACTTGTAAGTATCAAATTATTTCACTGTATGAGGACATCCGCACCAAACTTATCCAGTCCGGTGTTAATGAAATGCAGAGAATAAAAGACAAAATTGGTATGTTCCACGAAATTTAGGGAGAAAACTGAGCAAGTAGGAAGGCGGAATATATATGAAACAAGATACTTTAGAGGGCAAAGCAAAAACAAAAAATGGGGTAAAACGGCTGTGTTTTTCCATAATCTGCATTCTTCTGGAAGTGATTTTTATTATTACTATCGTAACACGCTTGAATGAATATGCAGAAGTCATAAATTTATTTACAAGGATTTTGAGTGGGATCTTGGTTTTGGGATTGTACGCATCAAATAAGACATCCTCTATGAAAATGCCTTGGGTCATCTTAATTCTAATTTTCCCAATTATGGGTGTAGGCCTGTATTTGTTGATTGGTTTGAATGGTGGCACACATAAAATGCGTGAGCGGTATGCAGAAATTGATAGCAAATTGTTACCAATGCTTCCGGACAGTCAGGAGTGTTTGAGCAGAATAAAAGAAACAATTCCGAAAGCAGGAAATATAGCAAGTTACATACAAAGAAATTCGCAGTATCCAATCTATCAGAATACGGATATTGTGTATTTTGATGAAGCAGTGAAAGGATTAGAGGCACAGCTTAAGGATTTGGAGAAAGCACAAAAGTTTATCTTTATGGAATATCATGCGATAGAAGACGCTGAAGCATGGCATAAGATTCAAGATGTTCTGGAAGAGCGAGTAAAAGCAGGTGTGGAAGTTAGAGTATTCTACGATGATATGGGTTCTATAGGCTTTATTAACACAGATTTTGTGAAAAAAATGGAGACAATAGGAATTCATTGCCGTGTATTCAATCCGTTTATGCCAGGTTTAAATCTGTTTTTGAACAATCGTGATCATAGAAAAATAACAGTTATTGATGGAAAAGTCGGATTTACAGGTGGATATAATCTAGCAAACGAATATTTTAATTACACACACCCGTATGGACAGTGGAAAGATACAGGTATTCGTTTAGAAGGAGATGCTGTTCAGTCGCTTACAGTGACATTTTTAGAAATGTGGAATGCTGTTAGTGAAAAAGCTACGAATGATACTGATTTTAGTAAATACATTATTCATTACGATTATAAAGCACAGCAAACAGGTTTTGTTCAGCCTTATGCAGACAGTCCTATGGATAATGAGCAGGTCGGAGAAGAAGTTTATATCAGTATGATAAATAAAGCTGAAAAATATTGTTGGTTTATGACTCCATATCTAATCATAACAGATGAAATGACGCATGCGTTATGTCTGGCTGCTAAGCGAGGGGTAGACGTAAGAATTATCACACCTGGTATCCCTGATAAAAAATTCATTTATAATGTAACTCGTTCTTTTTATCATGGATTAGTTAAACATGGTGTTCGTGTTTATGAGTGGACTCCTGGTTTCTGTCATGCAAAAATGAGTGTGGCAGATGACTGTATGGCAACTTGTGGAACAATTAATTTGGATTATCGAAGTTTATATCACCATTTTGAAAACGGCTGTTTTATGGCAGATTGTCAGGCAGTTGTGGAAATAAAAAATGATCTGATAAGAACGATGGGAGAATGTCGTGATGTGACAGACCAATATCAAACCGGACGAAGTGCATATTTGCGACTGGGACAATTATTTATGAGATTATTTGCTGGATTGCTATAAGAATCTGATGAAACGACCTTTCAAAAAACAGTTGATTTAGAAGTTAACTGTTTTTGAAAGGCCGTTTTTGCTATATCTAACAGTCTGTTGTACAAAGAAGATTTTGCATGGATGAAAAAACAAACCTTGTTGAGGTTAAATTGAGTTTTCTATTGTATTGTATTGCTAATGAATAAGAATAAGAAATAAAAAGGAATCAGGTGATGTACAATGAAAAAGCATAAAATATGTAAAATCCTTCTTGTTATACTGGCAATTTTTTTATGTGTGGCTTTTTATGAATTGCTCGGAATCTGCGTTGCATATAAAAAGCAGCCGGAAGTGTCCAATACAACCAAAAAAGAAACAAAAAATGGGTCATGGAACAAATGCAGTGAAAATACAGAACGGGCAGTAATCATAGAAAAGAATCCAGAAGCGCTTTTACAAAGAGTGCGTTTGATCAAGAATGCAAAAAAGGAAATTATTCTTTCTACTTTTGCATTTCAATCCGATGAAAGTGGAAAATTGATCTTAGGAGCACTGCATGATGCGGCAGACAGAGGTGTACATATTCGTCTGTTAGTAGATGGAATGGAGAGCTGGATTGATATGGAAGGAAATCCGTATTTCTATGGATTATCTTCCCATGAGAATGTTGAAATTAAACTGTATAATAAGGCCAATCCGTTGAAACCGTGGAAAATGATGGGTAGAATGCATGATAAATATTTGATTGCAGATGGAAAGAGATATATTCTTGGGGGAAGAAATACATACAATTATTTCCTGGGTGATTTTCCGGGACATAAGAACTATGACAGAGACGTGTTAGTGGTTTGCGATGAACCTGAGAAAGAAAATTCAGTTAACCAGTTGTTAGAGTATTTTGAAACGATATGGGAACAAGAAGACAGTGATTATTTTCATGACAATAAAAAACTGGCAAATAGAAAATCTGTAAAGAACGCAGTTTTAGAGCTGCAGAACGGCTATCAGAAATATTTTGAAGAGAATAAGGAAAGAATCTGCGATACCGATTACACGGACGAAACTTTTGAGACAGAAAAGATTGCATTAGTGTCAAATCCTATTCACACAGGTTCCAAAGAACCAGTAGTGTGGTATCAGTTGGGAGAATTGATGAAAAATGCAAAAAATCGTGTGAAGATCCACACGCCATATATTATCTGTAATGATATGATGTATAATACATGGGAGGAGATTGCAGAGAACGTTTCAGATTTTTCTATCATGACAAATTCAGTTGCGAATAATGGGAATCCATTTGGGGCTGCCGATTATGCGAAAAACAGAAATAGAATCTTAAGTACAGGAATTAATATCTGGGAATATGAAGGCGGTTATTCATACCACGGAAAAAGTATTCTGATTGACGATGATCTGTCTGTAATCGGTTCCTTTAATATGGACATGAGAAGTGCATATCTGGATACGGAACTGATGCTTGTAATTCGCAGTAAAGATATTAATAAACAGTTGGAAGAGGGCATGATGGACTATGAAAGAGTGTCCCGCCAGGTATTGGAAGATGGAACCTATCGTGATCCATATCATGTAGAGCCAATCGAATTAACAAAGAAACGTCAGAGAAAAATATTTTTGGTACAGCATCTGCTTGGATGGGCAAGGTATCTGTTTTAATAAGGAGGAAGGAAAACGTGTTTCAAATATTGATTGTAGAAGATGATAAAGAATTAAGCCAGCTATTCCAAAAAGTGCTTGAGAAGAATGGATATCAAGTCAAAAGTGCATCGGATGGAGCACAGGCATTAGAAGTATTGGTTAAGGAATATATTGATCTGATCATTTCTGATATTATGATGCCGGTTATGGATGGTTATGAACTGGTGTCGGAACTCCGTTCAGCAGGATATCAGATACCTGTACTTATGATCACTGCGAAAGGTTCCTTTGATGATATGCGCCAGGGATTTCTTTCGGGAAGTGACGATTATATGGTAAAACCGGTAAATGTGAATGAAATGGTTTTAAGAGTCGGAGCACTGCTTCGCCGTGCACAGATACTGAATGAACACAAAATTGTGATCGGTTCAACAGAGTTTGATTATGATGCAATGACGGTTACAACTGATAAGGAAAGTCTTGTTTTGCCTAAAAAAGAATTCCTGCTTTTATATAAGCTTGCAGCTTCGCCAGGCAGAATATTTACAAAACAACAGTTGATGGATGAAGTATGGGGATACGAGACGGAGGCAGACCCACATACGATAGAGGTACATATAGGAAGAATCAGGGAGCGTTTGAAAGATAACCCTGATTTTGAAATCGTAACAATGCGTGGAATTGGATACAAGGTGGTGAAAAAATAATGGAACAAAAGAAAGAAAAAGGATTGCGGATCCGATCCTGTCTGACTGGTGCAATCTGGCTGGCACTTGTATTTTCAACAGTCATATCTGCGTTATTATTTGCTTTTTTGAATCATTTTTTTAATCTGCCGGGCAGCATACCTGTGCTTGGCTGGCTTTTGATTTTCAATACATTGATTGCAGGGCTGATCACTTCCTTTATTAATGCAAAGTTACTGGAACCAATTACAAGACTTAGTAAAGCAATGAAGGAAGTTTCTCGGGGAGATTTTGAACAGCATTTGGAAACGAACAGCCGTATAGCAGAAGTTGGAGAATCATATCAAAGTTTTAACGTTATGACAAAAGAACTTCGTGCAACAGAGGTGCTGCAGATGGATTTTGTATCTGATGTTTCTCATGAGTTTAAGACCCCGATTAATGCCATTGAAGGATATACAATGCTGCTTCAGGGAGAAGAACTGTCTCCGGATCAAGAGGAATATGTAGAAAAAATCTTATTTAACACCCAAAGACTTTCCGGATTAGTTGGTAATATTTTGCTGTTATCCAAGTTAGAGAATCAGAATATACCAATGAAAAAAACAGAATATCGTCTGGATGAACAGATCCGCCAGGCAGTTCTTTCATTGGAAACAAAATGGACAGAAAAAGAAATTGGTTTTCAGGTAGAATTGGAGGAAGTTAAATATACTGCGAATGAAGGACTTTTTATGCATATCTGGATAAATCTTTTAGATAATGCGATTAAGTTCAGCCCTTCAAAGGGGACAATTACGATGTTTCTGAAACAAGAACAGGATTCTGTTAAGTTCATTCTGGAAGATGAAGGACCAGGAATAGAGGATGATGTAAAATCCAGAATATTTGACAAGTTCTATCAGGTAGATGGATCTCATAAAGCAGAAGGAAATGGCCTAGGTCTTGCACTTGTAAAACGGATTGTAGATAGTGCCGGAGGAACAATCAAAGCAGAAAACCGTGAATATGGTGGATGCAGATTTGTTATAGAGCTGCCAAAGCAGAAAGATGAGATTATCTAGTTTTAAGATAAATTAGAAGATGGGAGGATTTATATGACATTTTATCAGGAGTTGCAGTTAAATCAGGCAGGTTCTAAAAACCTGTTGAAAAAGAGTGAAACACTAAAAGAAAAACTATATCATATGTGGGTATATCTGGTGAAGATAGCTGCTACAATGGCATTTTGTTTTTTCTTTGTTAGTATTTTCAGCATCCTATTTGGAAATGAGAACAGCATTGTAGGTGTAGTAGTCTTATTATGTCTCATGGTGTTTAGGAATGCGGATCTGGGGATCCACACCGGACAATCTACGATGCTTTTGGCTTTGTTCTTTGTAATTATGACTGTATGTCCGCATTTAGCAAATCAGTTTTCACCGGTATTGGGAATGCTGTTAAATATTGCGGCACTGGCTGTGTTGATTCTGTTCGGATGCCATAATCCATCCATGTTTAATCAATCTACATTGGTTCTTGGGTATCTGCTGCTATATGGTTATGATGTTACGGGAAAAAGCTATCAGATGCGATTAGTCGGAATGGCTTTAGGTGCAGCACTTACCTGCTTCGTATTTTATCGAAATCATAAAAACAGAACTTATAAAAGAAATCTGAAAGATCTGATACAAGAATTTGATATCACTTCTTCCAGAACAAAATGGCAGATATGTCAGATTTTATGCGTACCGATTGTCCTTTGCATTGCAGAACTTTGTAATATGCCACGTGCAATGTGGGCTGGTATTGCGGCCATGTCCGTGATTTTGCCGTCTATGGAAGATATGCACTACAGAGTCCGTAAAAGGATTGTCGGAAATATTGCAGGTGTTATATGTTTTACAGTATTATATTTTCTGCTTCCTTCGTCAATCTATGCATATATAGGAATTCTTGGTGGAATCGGTGTAGGATTTTCAGCACAATATGGCTGGCAGGCAGTATTTAACACATTTGGTGCTTTAGCCATTGCTGCAAAGACATATGGACTACAAGGAGCGGTTAGTCTTAGAGTGAGTCAAAATGTTTTTGGTGTTGTGTTTGCTTTAGCATTTTGTGTTATATTTTATTGGTTTATGCCTAAAAAAAAGGAAAGTGAGGTGACCGTACATGCAGAGTGAAGTGAATCAGGAAGAAAATTTGAATACCACTGATTTTGACGAGCACTTCGCTAAAATTTCGTCCTATATTGTAGATACATTGCACGGCGTTCCACTTGAGATGACCGAGGATGAAAAAGAACAATTTCGCATACAGGTTATTTCAAATCAGTA